>CANRMV010000144.1 GCA_947631875.1 uncultured Clostridia bacterium | reverse complement strand
AGATGCCCACTCTTAACTTTCACTACGCCATTCACAACCGCATAATAAACTTTTTCAACTTCATGCGTTTTAAACTGCTCCGAAAGGCGTTTTGCCGCTTTGGAATTTCTGGCAAAAACCATTATGCCGCCCGTTGGTCTGTCCAAACGATGAACAAGCCCAATGAAAGCATCGCCTGGCTTTTGATATTTCTCTTTAATATATGCCTTAACCATGCCAAGCATATCCTCATCGCCACTTATGTCGCTTTGAGTTGGCACATTTTGTGGCTTAATCACAACCACAATTTGATTGTCTTCATACAGAACAGTCAGTTTTTCCATATTTTCACCCCACTTGCCCCACAAGGCAAAATTAAACCTTCTTCGGTTGGAAGACCAATTTCGTCAGCCTCAACGTCGCCTTGCCCAAACACCGATTTCAAAATGTTTGCAATAACCGTTGGTTGCAGCCCCGTTGTGTAGGAATTTATAAGCACAAAAAGCGGATTGTCGCTTAAAACCTTTTTTGTGAGTTCAACAAAATCTGCCAAATTGGTTTCAAGTTTCCACATTTCGCCATTTGGCCCTCTGCCATAACTTGGCGGGTCCATTATTATGGCATCATATTTGTTGCCCCGCCTTATTTCCCTCTCAATGAATTTTTGGCAATCATCAACAATAAAGCGGATGTTGGTTATGTTGTTTAATTTTGCGTTTTCTTTCGCCCTCTCAACCATGCCTTTGCTTGCGTCAACATGGGTGACCGCTGCCCCAGCCGAAGCACAAGCCACTGATGCTCCGCCCGTGTATGCAAAAAGGTTTAAAACCCTAATTTGCCTCCCAGCCGATTTAATAAGATTTTGCATCATTTTCCAATTGACTGCTTGCTCTGGAAAAATCCCTGTGTGCTTAAACCCCATTGGTTTAACAATAAAAGTTAGATTTTGCCACGTGATTTTCCACTCATCAGGAATTTGCTTTTTAAAATGCCAAAGCCCGCCACCGTCTTTGCGCTCATAAAAAGCATCTGCATCTTTTTGCATATCGCTTTTCTTGTGCCAAATAACTTGTGGGTCTGGGCGAAGCAATTTGACATCTGCCCACAATTCAAGTTTTTCCCCGTCACCGGTTTTTAGAACTTTATAGTCTTTCCAATCATCTGCAATTCTCAAATTTTTCTCTCCTTGTTTAATAATAGCAAAAAAAGTGCAAAAAAATCAAGCAAATCATTTTTTCGTTTCAAGGTCTTGCTGTTTTAATGCGCTTATGTAAAGTTCTTTATAATATTCGTTGTTTTCATAGAGTTCGCTGTGCGTGCCTTGTGCAATAATTTCGCCGTCTTTCAGAAGATAAATGCAATCGGCATAAGTTATTGTAGACAATCTGTGAGCAATCAAAATGATTGTCATTTTTCGTTTTAAGTTTTCTATAATTTTCATAATTTCGCTTTGAGATGTGTTGTCCAGCGCACTTGTTGCTTCATCAAAGATCAAAATTTTAACATTTCTTGCAAGCGCTCTGGCAATGCACAACTTTTGCCTTTGCCCTCCCGAAAATTGGCAACCATTTTCTCCAATAACACTATCAAGCCCGTCGGGTAGGTTTTTGATATGAGAATATATCTTTGTTTTCTTGCACAAATTCAAAATCTCTTTATCGGTTATATCATTTTTTATGATTTTAAAATTATCTCGAATTGAAATGTTGAAAATGTATGGAAATTGATTTACAACCGCAATGTTTTCTTTGATAAAATCGCGGCTAACCGCTTCAATCGGCGTGTTATCATAAAATATGTTGCCAGAATTTTTGTAATATAGATGCGCAATAAGATTTATTATTGTGGTTTTGCCGCAACCGCTCTCGCCAACAAAAGCAACCGTTTGTTTTGGCTCAATCATAAAGGATGCATTTTTCAAAACACCTTTTTGGCTGTTGTAAGAAAAATTGACATTTTCAAAAATGATTTTTCCCTTGTAATGTTTCAAATCCTGCTCCCCAAAAGTGTCTATCTGATAGGTTTCAGGCTCAGCAATTTTGAATATACGCCCCGCATAAACAGCAATTTCGCCAAAGCGATAATAAAGGTCGCCGCATCGCTGCGCAAAGTCCAAAACATGATCTTTGTATAGGAAACAAGTGTAAAACACAACAGGTGTAAGTCCATTCAGTCGCAAGAAATACAAGCACAAGAATATAAACAAAAAGTTGAAAATATATTCCACAAGTGTGGCGGCATTTGCCAGCGTTATTCCAACATACCACTCTCTATCATCGCGTTTTTTGTAAACTAATTGGTCTTGTTTTAAAATTGAAAGCGTGTTGTCAACGCAATTAAGCGTTTTGATGTCCTTAACCCCACGAATAACCTCAATTATCTTTGAGTTAACTCTCTCTGCGGCGTTATTTACGCCAGGTTTTAGTTTGCGAAGATAGTGAACTCTCAAAGCGTAAAATGCAGATGTAACCAAAATCATTCCAAGCAAAAACAATCCAAGCCAAACGTTCAAAAAGAATATGTACAGCACATAAGAAACACGCTTTAAAATCTCAAAAACACCTCGCGTTA
>CANRMV010000143.1 GCA_947631875.1 uncultured Clostridia bacterium | reverse complement strand
GTCTTTGCCAGAAATTACGGACAGAACAAACTCGTTGTCTTCAATTGTTCTTGTTATTGGTGCGGCTTGGTCGGTTGAAGATGCAAACGCAACAATTCCATACCTTGAAACCGTTCCAAAAGTTGGCTTTATTCCAACAACTCCGTTGAATGAACTTGGTTGACGAATCGAGCCACCAGTGTCTGTTCCAATGGCAACTGGGCAAAGCCCAAGAGCAACCGCTGAGGCACTTCCGTTACGCCATAAACGCTGTTTTCTGTGCTGCCACCCATGGCGAACTCATCCATGTTGGTGCGTGCAAATATTATTGCATCTTCACTTAAAAGTTTTTTAACAAGCGTTGCAGAATATGGCGAGATAAAGTCTTTCATAAAAGCACTTGCACACGTCATTTTTTTGCCAGCATATAAGATGTTGTCTTTAATTGCAACGGGTATTCCAGCAAGTTTTCCCACCGGTTTTCCGCTCTTTATGCGAGCATCAATTTCATCCGCTTTTTCAAAAATATCGTCAAAAACCTCAATAATTGCATTGAATTTACACTTCTCACTGCACCTTTTTGCGAAAAATGAAACAACCTCTCTTGCGGAAAGTTCTTGACGCTTTATCTTCTCTGCAAGCTCTTTAACACCAAGTTTTAAAATGTCCATCATTCCACCACCAGTGGTGTTACAAAACACCCATCCGCCTTCTTGGGTGCATCAAGAAGTGGATCAATTTTTTCTGTTTCTGTCACCTTGTCCCCTCTTAACAAACTCAGTTCAACAGGTTCTTTTTCTTCAAATCTAATGTCAAGTTTGGTTATCTCATCAACAAACTCAACAATCTTTTCAAAATCCTTTTCAAACCCACTGCGCTCGCTCTCGTCAATTTTAAGTTTGCTAAGCTTTTCAAGGTGTTTAATGTCTATCTTATCCATACTTTCTCTCCTATGGTCTTAGTCTGCTCGGACCTCTAAACAAGAAGGTCACTTCTTTAACAGACGGCAATTCAAACAAACTTGCAAGAGTTCGTGTTATACCAATCGCAAAGCCGCCATGTGTTGGAGCTCCATACTTGAAGAATTCCAAATATTCTTTCATGTGGTCTGGGTCTATTCCGCTTTCGATTATTCTTTCCCTTAGCTGCTCATAGCGGTGTTCACGCTGTGCACCAGACGTAATTTCCAAGCCCTTAAACAAAAGGTCATAAGATTTGCATATTTCTGGCGACTCTTCATGTTTCATAGTATAAAATGCTCTTGCTTCTGTTGGAAAGTCTGTTATAAAAACAAAGTCACTTCCAAACTTTTCCTTAACATATTCACTTATTAGTTTTTCGCCCTGTGGGTCAAGGTCTCCAGACAACTCTCTTGGCACTTTGTAACCTTTTTCTTGTTCCAAAATCTTATACGTCTCTTTCAAAGTTATTCTTGGAATTGGCCTTTCAATCTCGGGCATAACCTTTCCGCATTTTTCAAGATACTCTTCGCCGAACTCGGCTTTAACATGATGAAGAACATATTTCAAAATAACATCGTGATGAGATTCAATAAACGAAATTTCAACGTCAATACCTGTAAATTCGGTATCATGCCTTGACGTGAATGATGGGTTTGCTCTAAAATACTCGCCAATTTCATAGGTCTTATCAAATCCTGCCATCATCGACATTTGTTTATAGAGTTGTGGGCTTTGTGTTAGGTATGCCTTTTGCCCAAAATAGTCTTTAAGCTCAAAAACTTCCGATCCACCTTCCGAAGAAAGTGCAGTTATCTTTGGCGTGTGGATAGAAATATATCCGTGCTTTGTAAAATATTCAACAGCATATCTTTCAAAGGCGGTTTCTATCTTAAAATATAAAATCTTCTTCTCATCTCTAAGATCTATCCAGCGGTAGTCGAGCCTAAGGTCTTGACTTGATGCACTGTCGATTGGCAAATCCTCGGCAATGCTTTCAACAACCATCTTCGTTGGAAGAAACTCAATGCCGCCAAGCTTAACAAACTCACTCTTTATTGCCTTTCCATAAAATCTAACAAAACTATGCCTTGTTAGTGACTTTATTTGAGCGGCGAGTTCGGGTAACTTCTCTCTTTCAACAGAAACTTGCACCGCACCCGTAACATCTCGCAAAACTATGAAAATCATAGTCTTTTGTTCTCTTATTTTTTCTATCCAACCCGCAACGAAACATTCCTCTTCGGGTTGGAGCTTAGTTATATTTACTCTTTTCATTTTTCTGTTTAATAACAAAATAAATAAATCTCCGCCCGCCACGGCGTCATTACTCAATAAATTTAATAATAAATATTTTTTCATTTTTCTATCCTCTCTTTTATAATTTGTCTTTTGTTTTATCTCCTTGGCAGTAACGCAGCCGAAGGAGCGAAATAGCATCCTCTATCTTAATGCGGGCTAGTTTGCTTCTTCGGCAAGGCTCGACAAGTGTGACATCGCACGAGTTTTCGTCGAAGTTTTACCCCGATTAGTCGGCTTACCGTTAGGGCAAGCCATCCCAACTCTCGGCAAATCTTCTCCTCTCCCCTCAACCCTCGACGAGCTCGTTCTGTTGGGACCCCATGCTTTTGAAATGACTGTGATGGCACGCTTGGCAGTAACGCAGCCGAAGGAGTGAAATA
>CANRMV010000142.1 GCA_947631875.1 uncultured Clostridia bacterium | reverse complement strand
CAATCTTCTACCATTGTGCATTGTGTCTCATCAATTGAAGAAACACCTCCTTTGTCGCAAGCAGAAAGAAGTAGGCAACCACTAAAAATTAAAAATAAAAATGCAAATAATCTTCTTTTCATAAAAACCTCTTAAACCTTATAATAAGATTTTAAATAAAAACTTTTAAAATTCAAAACAAAACATCGATAAATTTTGTCATTTCTCGACTTTTTGCGAAAAAAGACGCATAAAAAGTGTCGATTTGCCGTCAGTATGGTGAATAAGTGACGGGTGTAAACCTCTTTTAACGGCCCGCCAACATCAAAACATGGTTTTAGCCAAAAACATTGTTATTTTGATGTGGGGCGGATATAAAATAGGGCATTGACTTTGGGAGAGAAAAGCGGTATAATTTAATCCATGGAGGGCGATATGGTAGAAGAAAAACAACAGGCGCAAAACAAAAGAAGGTTCTCTATTACCGTGCCTTATGCCAACAAGTTGTTGACCGAGAGGCGAAAAAAGATGAAAATTGCGGTCGGGATTGCGCTTATAATCTCTTTTGTAATATTTTTGTCAATCGGAGTATTTTCATTGCTATACAGCAATAAGCCATCGCTTTGGGCGTCAATAATTTTCATTGTTTTTGCGGGTGTTTGTGCTGGTTGTGCAATTTTTTCATTCTGCACATTGAAGCCGAGCAAGAGAGATATTCATAGGTCGGTCAAGTTCTGCTTTTACGAATATAGTTTGACTATTGAACAAGATAGGGTTTTAAAAAACTCAAAACCGCAGGTGTTGACCAAGTGTTTGTATAGAAGTTACAAAAATAGACAATATGTTGCCAAAGTGCTTGAATATCCCGATTATATAGAAATCAACATATACACAGGCACAAGAAATTTTGTCCCGGTTTACGGTCGTCATGTAATACCAAAAAGCATTTTTAAAGAGCAGGCTACTTTAGATGCTTTTACAGCCTTTTTGAAAAGTCGAGTTGAAAATGACTATATTATAAAATGACAAACAAAAAAAGACCTCGTTATAAGGTCTTTTTTATTAACTCAATTATTGATTTTCTGCGTTGACAGTTACCTTTATGGTTGTATCAAAGATTTTTCCGCCAAGAACATAAACACTGTAGGTAAATTCAACATTATCAAATCTAGTTTTTAAAGCAGAAAGGTCGGCGTGTCCACTTGTCAAGTTGAGGCCAAGATAGTATTCATCGTTTGCTTGGTCTACAGTTGTAAATCCATATCCTGCAGTTTTGCCAGCCTCTTGTTTTTTGGTCAGAAGAACATCGTCTGCCTTTGCACCTTCATAGAAGAATCTAAGTTCGCCTGTTTTTTCGGTGATTGTGTAATTGTATTTGCTTTCGTCTGGTGTTACGGTGTTTGCCTCTATAGACGATTTAACATCTGTTATATTTGTTTTTTCAACGGTTTGAGGGTCTGGGATTGTAATCTCGAAATCACCAATCTTGATTGTATTGTCGTGAATCAATTCGAACATAAGAATAGGGGCAGAAACATACAAGTTTTTGTTGCCTTCTTCGTCAACTACTTTCCATACTTTATCTTTTAGATAGTGGCTATGCCCGATAGAAATTGATGGTTCGGCTTCTGAAGCGTTGGTAAACATTTGCTTTCCGATAGTAATCTCGGTTGGGTCTTGTTTAAAGTTTTTAAGAGTTCCAACTTTAACCCAGTAAGCAGAAATGTCTGTTAACTCCTGTTTCAATGTTTCATAGGTATAGTCTTCGTCTTTTTGCAAAGTGCCTGACTTTTTGTAAACCTTTTCAATCAGGTTGTTTACTTCTGTGATGGCATCTTCTTTAACGGTTTCGCTGATTTCAAGTTCGGGTGCGGTGACAGACATATTTACCTCTGCATGATAAACCTTGCCATTTACAACATATGCTTTGTAGTCAAGTTTTACACCGTCATAACTTTGTTTTAATTGTTGCAAAGTTTTTTCACTTGTAAAGTCTAATGCAAGCAAATGTTCTGATTCGTTTCGAAGGTCCGAACTCGTGAGACCATAAGATACCTGATTTTTGCTGGTTGAAGTATAGACCTTTTTTGTAAGAAGGACATCACCATCTTTTGCTCCGTCATATTTAAACCACATCTCGCCGGTTGCTTCTGAGATGTTGTAGTTGTATTGGTCATCGTGCTCTTGCACCGTAGTCACAGGATTTGTTTCATTGTTTGAAGAGGTTACATTTTCAAACTTTGTATTTTCAATAACTTCGGTGTCTGGCACTTCAACTTCGACATCACCGACTGTGATTTTGTTGTTTTGAGTAAGTTCAAACACTAAAACAGGGGCGGATACATACAAGTCTTTGCTTCCATCTTCTTCGTCAACAAGTTTCCATACCACATCTGCAAGAAAGTGTGCATTGCCGATTGATAGGCGAACTGTGTCGGTTTTTTCAAAAGATTGTTCGCCAAGTTTAACGGTTTCTGGGTCTTGTTCAAAATCTTTAAGAGTGCCGACTTTTACATAATACTTTACAGTCTCTGGGATTGCGTCTTCTGCAAGCAAAGCCGTCAAGTCGTAAGTTGGTTGTGTCAAAGATGCTGACTTTTTGTAAACATTTCCAATTAAATTGTTTACTTCGGCGTTTGCATCAACTTTTAAAGTTTCTGACAATTTAACGGTAGGGTCTGGGTTTCCCTCGTTGCAG
>CANRMV010000141.1 GCA_947631875.1 uncultured Clostridia bacterium | reverse complement strand
ACTTTTGGCCCCGTGTGAGTGGCAACGCTAAGTGACAGAGGGTCGATATATTCAAAAGGAATCTTTGGAAATTCTTTTTGAAGTTCTTCCGCAAACTCTTTTGCTGCCTCTTCATTGCAAGTGTGTGCAACTGAAATTCTTAGAGAGCCATCTCTGACAAATTCTGAAAATCTTCCTTCAATATCGTTTCTAAGCGCCTCAATCATTTTTATCTTGGCAGATTTAACGCTTGTCACTTTGGCATATTTATCAAGTTTTCCGCCCTGAATTTGCAAAATTGGTTTAATGTTCAAAACAGTGCCAATGGCGGCTGCGGCAGGAGTTACTCTTCCGCCCTGTTTAAGGTATTTGAGTGTGTCCACCATCAAATATATGGATGAGTGCAGCCCTGTTTCTTCAAGCCATTCTTTGATTTCTTTGGCGCTTTTTCCGTCTTTTGCCATCCTTATGGCATCCATACAAGAGCCACGCATGCTGATTGCAATTCTTTTGTTGTCAACAACCTGAACTCTTCCGCCAAATTGTTCAGCAAATCCAAGTGCTGTTTCGCAACTTTGGCTAAGTCCGCTGGACATTGGGATGTGCACAATTTCATCATAATCTTTAAGCAAATTTGTCCAAAGTTCAACAATTTTGTTTATGTTTGGCTGAGAAGTGGTTATTCTTGTGCCACTCTTTTGAATTTCATAAAACTTATCTTGGGTTAAATTCACCCCTTCAAAATATTCCTCACCATCGATAATGAAAGGCATTGGAATAAGTTCACATCCAACCTTTTTTGCCACTTCTGGGCTTATTCCGCTGTTGCTGTCCGTAACAACAATAACTTTCTTTTTCATAAACAACCTCGCAAAAAAACTCAAAGTGATTATAACACAAAATTTGTCGAATGCAAAATAAAATTAAAAAATTTTAATTAGTTTCACAAAAAATATTACTTTTGAATAAAAAGCCTTAGAGGTTTAAATGTTCACAATAAGTGTTTGCATGATAGTTAAAAACGAAAGCGAGGTGCTTGAAAGGGCCTTGTCATGCGCCGCACAGTTTGCCGATGAGATTGTTGTGGTTGACACAGGCTCGCATGACGACACAAAAAAAATTGCAACAAAATACACAAACAAGGTGTTTGATTTTGCTTGGCAAGACGATTTTTCTGCGGCAAGAAATTTTTCCTTTTCCAAAGCCACTTGCGACTATCAAATGTGGCTTGATGCAGACGATTTCATCTCAGACAAAAATATACAAAAGTTGCAACTATTAAAGCAAAACAAAAAAGATGTGGATGTTTATTTGTGCAAATATCTCACAGGGAAAGATTTGGAACTTTCCTATTACAGAGAGCGGCTTTTAAAACGCGATGCCAATTTTTTGTGGCAGGGTTTTGTTCATGAGGCAATTCCTCCACGCGGCAAAATTATTTACACCGACATCGAAATTTTTCATAAAAAGGAAAAGCCCGCCAAGCCCAAGCGCAATCTTAAAATATATCAAAAAGCCTTAAAAAATGGCGTGAAATTCGGTGCAAGAGAGCAGTATTATTATGCCCGAGAGTTATATTACAATCATGAATACTCCTCCTGCATAAAAGCAATGAAAAAATTTTTAAAAATGGATGGTTTCACCCCAGATAATCTCTGCGCACACATCATACTCAGCGATTGTTACATTCTAAAAAATGACATAAAAAACGCATTAAAAATCTTGCATTTGGCACTTGCAAAACACCTTCCAACAAGCGAACTGTGTTGCAAGCTTGGCTCGGCGTATGACCTTTCACACAGCACCCAAAACGCCATTTTTTGGTTCAAAGCGGCACTTGTTTGCCAGCCGCAAAAAAGTGGTTTTGTTTATAAAGATTATGAGGGCATAATTCCTCTTTTGGAACTCACCCGCCTTTTATACAATTCTGGACAAATTGAAGAGGCTGCCGAGTATCACAATTTAGCAAAAGCCTCATTTCCAAATCACCCATCAGTTGTGTTTAACAATCAATTTTTCAAATAAAAAAAGAGGGTTTACATTCCCCCTCTTCCGTCGTCCTTTGGCTTTCCCGTTTTTTGTCCTTCCGCCTGTGCAAGCAACATCTCTTTATATCTGTCATTTACAACTTCCATCGAAGTTAAAACAACGCTGACTTCTGCATACATAAATGGCTCACCATCTTTATTTCTGTTTTGAAGCATATACTCTTTTGTGGCTTTAACAACATCGGAACGGCTTGTGTTTAATCTGGCTTGCATATGTAAAACATTTCCTTCTTCTCCTATTTTTGAAACTAAATCACAATCACCTTCAAAAACATCATTATCGTCATCATAAGTATACATATATTATCCTCCGTGCTCATTTTGATAATAACACATGATTTGCTAATTGTCAAGACTTTATTTTGAAATTAGTTTAAAAACTTTTCGCTCCTAAACCAACCTTCCAAAACATCCAAAAGTTTTGAAAATTTTTTGAAATTTTTTCTGTTGTTGGTTATTCCACAGTTAATTTCAATTTGCAGCGACCAAATATCTCCAAACTTTTCTTTAACCGAACTTGAAATAGAATTCTTGTTTGCCATAAAAGGCTGATCAACTGTGACAACAAAATCGTTTTGCTCCAATCTTTTCACCAAATCATCAAAAAGTGGAATATTGTTTTGAATGTTTTGCCCAAAATGAGTGCCCAAATTCACGTCGCATGGCCTGTCCGCCCTAAGCCCATGAAAA
>CANRMV010000140.1 GCA_947631875.1 uncultured Clostridia bacterium | reverse complement strand
GTGCATTCCGTATGATTGATGGATACGGCACAGAAATCGCCACTTTCACAGTCATCTTGCTGCTTCAGAATAAGAACATCTCCGTTTTCGAACTTTGGCATCATGCTTTCACCTTTGACTTTTAAAGCAAAATATGAGTTGCCACCTTTTAATAAGTTTGCATCTATATCTTCATAATCCTCTATAAAAGAATCTTCTATCATTTCAATAGGTATACCGGCAGGAATTGTTCCAAATACAGGGATTTTAACAACAGAACGAGTTAGTTGAGTTCCGCGGATATTATTGTCTATTTTTCGTCCTATCAAATAATCGATTGACACATCAAAAAAGTCTGCCAACATTGTCAGTGTTTGCGTATCGGGTTCTCTTTGCCCAGATTCGTAAAGGGATATTGTGCTTTCCGCCAAATTTAGGGCCTGACCTAATTGTTTCATTGTTAAACCCTTATTTTTTCTTAATAATCTTAATTTTTCCATGATTGAATTATAATATTTGCAATCTGCAAAGTCAATAACAAATACTAAAAAAATAAAAAACTTTGCAAAATGTAAAGATTTTTTGTGAAAACGCTTGACAATATGCAAAGTATTATGTAAAATAGGGGTGTAAGCATTGCAAATCGCAAAGTTTTGCTTACTTAAAAGGAGGTTGTATGGATTGGCTGTCTAAAATAAGAGCAGACAAAAACTTTACGCAATGTCAAGTTGCCAAAATGTGCAATATTTCGACAAGTTATTACTCTCAGATAGAAAGCGGGCAAAGAAGACCGTCTGTTTATATTGCAAAAACAATAGGAACCATTCTCAATTTTGACTGGACAAAATTCTTTGAGAATGGATAAACAAAAAAATGTTCTTACCAACCAGAACATTTTGATGCCACAATTTTGTTTACCTAAACCATTGCACTTTGCGAATTTTACATTTATATGTCGTTCAGCCCTTTTAGTTACAAAGCAACTGCTCCATTAATAGCAAGCCTACTTGCATCGCAAGACATAGTAGTTGGTTACTATCTGTCATGGGATTTGTATTTTGTGAGTTTGTGATTACTCAGTGTTCGCTACAAAATTATAAGGAACGAATCAACAAAAGTTTGGTCATAGTTACCTCCTTTTGTATCTATTAATCATAACACACAACTTCGCAATTTGCAAACATTTATATCAATTATTTGTCAAGGAGGTGGAAATGAACAAGTTTTACATAGACCATATCGACATCATGAACTGCTTTAATTGCGGTCGAGACAAGGCAAGGGGAATCATCAGGGCGATAAAGCAAACTTCTGATATCGCAGGTATCTCCGGCAAAGTCACAACAACAGACTTCGAGAAATGGTTCAATGCGCCGATAAAAAAAGACAGTGTCGATTCGCGACCCGGCACTGTCTAAATAAGATGCCATAAGAAAAACATCTTAAAGAAATTATAGCATAAAAAATGAAAAAATTCAAGTTTAAGGAGGAAAAAATGAAAAAATTAATTTTTAAAGGCACGCCAAGCGAAATAGACAATCAGATTAACGAGTTAAAAAACAAATGTATTCAAAAGGGGTTACTCCCTACGATAATAAACGCGTTGGAGGTGCAAAATGGACAAGCTTAAAGAAATGAGTAGAGCACATCAACGCTATTATACATCAGCCGGGGAACTTGTGCCGGGCTCAACAACAATTACAGGGTTGCTTAACAAGCCTGCTTTAGTCCGTTGGGCAAACCAACTGGGACTACAGGGGATAGACTCGACAAAATATGTTGACAAAGCAGCCAAAATCGGCACTTTAATTCACTATCTAGTCGAATGTCATATCACCAACAAGAAAGCCGACCTGGACGATTACACAAAGTCTGAGCAGGAGATTGCACAGATTGGATTTAAAAAGTATATAGACTGGGAAGCAAAGCACTCCATAGAGCCGATATTTAACGAAAAGGGCTATGCTTCTGACAGGTTTAAATACGGTGGGACATGCGACTTTTATTGCAAACTTGACGGCAAATTTACATTGGTAGATTTCAAGTCGTGCAAAGGAATTTATGACGAGCAGTTTGTTCAGGTTTCATCATACGCCAATCTATTAAAGGAGCAGGGGCATAAAGTAGAGCAAATTTTAATCTTGCGAATTGGCAGAGACGAGACAGAAGGCTTCGAGGAAAAATACATAGTTCCTAAACAAGAAAAGTTATATTTTAATGTGTTTAAAAATCTACTTAAAATTTATTATTTGAAAAAAGAACTAGGGTGGAGGTAAGCATGGAAAACTTAGAGATTTATAACAAGGTTAGGACCGTGCCGAAAGATGCCCAAAGAGAAATTTTAGGTGGCAAGCTTAAAGGAAAAACCGACATTAATCCTATGTGGCGTATTAAAAAACTGACAGAGATATTCGGAATTTGCGGATTTGGCTGGAAAACAAAAATCATAGACAAGCGTTTAGAGACAGGTGCTAAAGGGGAAGTTGCAGCGTTCGTTGATATCGAGTTATATGTGAAAATCAATGACGTATGGAGCGAACCAATAATCGGAACAGGCGGTAGCATGTTAGTAAACACTGAAAAAAGTGTTTTAGCAACAAACGATGAGGCATTTAAAATGGCCTACACAGATGCTATTTCTGTTGCATGTAAAGCACTTGGATTTGGCGCGGACATCTACTGGCAAGAGGATAAAACCAAATACAATGGAGAAGACCCTGATTTAACACCTGAGCAGACGCCAA
>CANRMV010000139.1 GCA_947631875.1 uncultured Clostridia bacterium | reverse complement strand
ACAAAATACAAATAAGTTGACGGACACAAATCGCAAGTCAACTTAAAAAACGAAAAGAGATGATTTAGTTCGTGAGGAACAAAATGACAATCTCTTTTCATTTTTTTATTGAAAGTTGAGTGTTTGTTTTGTATGTTTATTTGATATGTTCATTTTAATTTTATTTTGCCTGCTTATTTGGCGTTTTTCCCGGAACGCGTTTTATATTTTATAAACAAATTGAAAATCACCTCATAAACAAGCACTATCACACAGATAATAATGGCTGCCAACAAGAAATAAAAAGCAGAGTTTTCAAATAACAAACAAATCAAAAGCACCACAAGGCAAGATACAAACTCACCCGCCGCAATGGAAACAAATCCTTGCCAAAATTTTAAATTTGAAAGCCCAGCAATTAAACTTCCTGTATAGACGCCCGTCATTGGCAAAGGAACGGCAACAAAAGTTGCCAAAAACAAACACTTTTGAAAGGTTGAGTTTTTCTCGCCCAATCTATTTAGTCGGTTTTGGACTTTGTTGTGGAGTTTGTCTGAAAATTTTTCGCACACAAAGCCGCAAGTTTTGTTTTTTATCTTTCTAGCCAGCCAAATTATCAGTGCAACAGGCAGCATACACCCAAGATAAGACACAAGAAAGGCAGTGATTGGCGTCAAAACATTGCTCCCCCAAATTGGCACAGACAAAGCAAAAGGAATTGCTATTTTGCTTTCCACAGCCGGACATAACGCAACCAGCAAAACAGCCAAAGCCACGCAAGAATAGAAATTGTCAGCAAAAAATTGAACCATAGCACCTCCTAAAAACAATATATGTTGTTTAGGACATCTTCTATGACTTATCCAAAACAAAAAAAGGCTTATGTTAAAGCCTCTTTTAATAATTTCTTTGCATGGTCTATTGCAGTTTGCGAAACATCTTTTGAGCCATCAATAAGCCTTGCAATTTCAATCGCAATTTCTTCACCTTCAAGCGGTCTGGCAGACGATATGGTTTGATTTTCCACAACACGCTTTTCCACAAGCAAAAATCTGTTCGCCCTCGAAGCCACAACCGGAGTGTGCGTTATGCAAATTATTTGAGTGTATTTGGATATGTTAAAAAGTTTTTCAGCCAATTTTCCAGCGGTATGGCCACTTATGCCGGCATCAATTTCATCAAAAATGATGGTTTGCGTGTTATCTCTGCCACGCATAACATTTTTGAATGCAAGCAACAGCCTCGACAATTCTCCGCCAGAGGCCGTTTTGTGCAAATCTCTCACCTCTTGCCCAACGTTTGCGGAAAACATAAATTTCACATCATCGGCGCCATTTTTTGTTGGCTCACACTCTGCAAAGCCAACTTTAAAGTGCGTGCCGCTCATTTGCAAATCGGCAAGTTCGGCCATAATCAATTTTTCAAACTCCAAAGCGCCCACCTTTCTGATGCGAGAGAGTTTTTTGCACGCCTCTTGCAAGCGACCATCAACTTCGCACCTTTCCTTTCCAAGTTTTGCAAGCATCTCTTCACTATTTTCAAGTTCTTCAAGTTGCGAGGTTATCTTTTTTTGATAATTCAAAATGTCCTCAACGGTTTTTCCATACTTTCTTGACAAAGACTTAATCAAATCAAGCCTGCCGTCAATGCGTTCAAGTTCTTTGGGGTCAAAATCGGTGTTGTCTTTGATGCTGTTCAAAACATCAACAACATCTTTAATTTCATAGTAGCAATTTTCAATTCTTTCTCTGCAAGAGCAAATGTCTTTAAAATCGGAAAACTCCGAAAGTTCCCCTTTAACATCATGCAAAGCGCCCGTCACGCTTGGATTTTGTTCGTCTAGTTTCAAAAGACAATCACTTAAAACCTCAAAAATGCGTTCGGCTGATGAAATAAAAGCAAACCTTTCTTTCAATTCCTCTTCTTCACCAACAGCCAAATCGGCATCTGCAATTTCTTTTATTTGGAAAGATAGCAACTCTTTTGTGCGTTCACGCTCAGTTTCATCGCCACCCAAAGAGGCAATTTTTTTATCAAGTTCCCTTCGCTGTTCAAGAATTTGTCCAACTTCGTTTTTGGCATTTTCCGCATCTTTGCCAATAAATTTATCCAAAATTGACAAGTGATTATTCACATTCAACAACCCAACACTGTCATGCTGCCCACAAAAATCCGCCAAATTTTCCGTTAAATTCTTCAATAATTTTGCTGCCACAGGAAAACCATTCACTCTCAAAGAGGATTTTCCGTCAACAGAAAGCGTTCTTGAAATGATAAGTTCGTCATCATAATCAATTTCAAGTTCGTTTAAAAATTGTTTAACATCTTCTCCAACGTCAACAAAAACAGCATCAACTCGCATGGACGTTTCGCCTGAACGAATGAGATTTTTGTCAGATTTCGCCCCCAAACAAAAAGAAAGGGCATCAATAATAATACTTTTGCCCGCACCAGACTGCCCCAAAAGACAGTTAAAACCCTTGTGAAAATCAAGGGTTTCCTTTTTTATTAACGCAACATTTGAAATTGTAAGAGATGAAAGCATATTTCCTCCTACAACATAATTTCTTGAAGCGTTGCAACCGCTTCACTGGCAAGAGTGGTTGTTGGAAAAACAAGCATAACAGTGTCATCACCATAGGTTGCACCCATAAGTTCATTTAAGTTTAATTTGTCAATAAAAGCACAAACGCTTGCACCCATGCCTTTGATAGTTTTAACAACAACCAAATTCAAGGCACTCTTTGAAGAAATAACACATTCTTTAAAGATGTTTATGTATTTGTTTTAAACAACTT
>CANRMV010000138.1 GCA_947631875.1 uncultured Clostridia bacterium | reverse complement strand
ATTGATGGAGACGGGTCAATCAATTTTGGCTTTGTTTATCTTATCAACAACACTCAAAGTGTTCCTGTTGATGTGAGAGGATTGGAAATTCACAGAGTGACAAGTTCAAATGAAAATCTGATTAAAGCATTGGCCGCTGGGGATAACAAAATTATTTTCTTCAATTACAAAACCACTGTGACACCTTCGGGTGAGGCAAAAGAGAGCGAACTTCAAACATTAAACACAATAGCCCTAACAGATTTGTTTGGTCTTTCAAGAGAAGAAGTTTCAAGTTTGATTTTAATGTCAAACAGCAAGGATATTGCTTTAACAGCCACATCAATACAAATTCTTAGAACAAATTTAACTGAATTTAATTTGACTGTTTATTCAAAAATGAATTATTCAAACAGCACAAATTTCAGTTTTGTTATATTGAACAACTTGCCTGTTTTGTTCGCAGAGCAAAATGATGTTGAACTGAGAGAAAATCAAATTATTCTGTTGCAAAAAGGTGAAAAAGCCACTCAAACAGTGACTTACTCTTTTGACGAAAGAATTTATCTTGGCGGGGATGGATATTCAACCGTGCAAAACGATAACTATGCAATCAAATTTGACAACTCCTCTGCAAAAGATTATTTCCAAGTGAACGTGAATGGGCAAAACTTGATTTTGAAAGGAACAAAAGTGAGCGGCACGCCTCTCAGCCTCAGCACCTGGCTTGCTGTGACAAATATGACAGATGCAGATTATGTTAAAGCAATAAAAGATGCACGAAAACTTTCTTACAAAGTGTCCGTTTATGAAGGGGCAACTGATATTGTTGTTGTGAACAGTTCGGCACTTGAAATTAAGGCGTCAGTTCACAGAACATTTGATGTTGTTGTTAAAAGTGACAACACGGCAGAGGACCTTGTTATCAATCTTTGGAACAATGATTTGGCAGTTAGAGTTGCTTTGAACAACACCCTTGACGGCATCAAGAGGTTTGTAGTTGACAGCAAATTGTCTCTCGATTTCACTTGGACAAGAAAACCTCAGGGTGACGGCTCATATCTGTTTAAGGTTTCCATTAAAATCACTGACGAAAAGAGGCATTTGGTGGATCAAGATTATGACAACTTGATGATTACAGTTGCTCCACAAAGCCAGCAAACAAATGAAAAGTTTATTCGTCAAGTTGCACTTAAAGTTAAACGTCAGCAACTTGAAACAAAGGATATGACGCTTTATGCAGTTGATGACAGACAAATTGTGAATTCTGTGCTTTATCTAACTCCATCCAACATAAACACAAGCACACTTTCACCTTCTTCGGAAGCAATTCTGGTGGTTACAGCATCTCCTGCTTATGCTCTTATGACACACTTTGACCTCACCTACACAGCAACAGCAATCGGCAATGGCAGAATTGGGCTTGTTACATTCACAAGACTGATGAAAAACAACAATGGCTACTTTGCAACTTCTTCTGACACAACACAAATTGCCAACGGACTTAGAGTTAACATGACGGAAGAGGATAAGAAAGGAAATGGAATATACTTTTTCAGAGTTTATGTTTCAGGCTCGTTCACAACTGGTTCAATAATACAACTTTCACTCAATTTCTTCAACGGCGAAACCGCTATTGACGAGCCTTGCACTTCAAATGTGACAATAAGTTATTTGAACAGCGCAGAAGTTTCAATTAATGGACAAAGCACCTATCTTCTTGCGAAGGGTGAAAGTGCTCAAATCACCGTTGATGTTGATGAGGGGCAAACGGTTTCTGCATTCTATTTGCAAAATGCAGCGTCGGGGATTTCTAAAACGGACCTTGTTCAAAGTGAAGTTTTGAGCGATGGCCGCATCCGCTACATATCCACGCTTTCGGCATCTGTGCTTGCCACTGTTGTTAAAAATGGACAAATTGTGGACAACGGCATTTTCTATGTGTATGTTTCGGTTGAAAGAACGCTGAATGGAAGAAGAGAGGTTAAAGAGGACTATGTTTCTGTTTGCCTTGTGGACTTTGCTCTTGATGGAAACAGCATTGCTCTTGATGGCGCTGCCCAAAACTACACCACAATGAACATCAACGGAAAAGAGGAAAAAGTTTGGAACTTCTATTCATATGTTGACGGAAGCAGGAATTTGAAATTTAACTATCCTATTCATCCAGACCCAGACAGCATCAATTACAATCCAAACAACAGTGCAGAAGTTGAAAAAGTCAACCAAATTAGAGAAAACATCAGGCAATTTAGAGAGGACAACTCTTATGCAGATGAAAAAGCAAACTACTATATAAATTACGAATATAATTCCGCTTATGCAACCTATGACAAACTTGACCTTTGGGAAGGCTTGTATTATGTTGCAAGCAACGGAAACGCAACAGCAGTTTACAACAGATATCAAGACACAGTGCTTGCAAATGATTTCTTTAACATTGAAAAACATGAAGCGAGCGACACATCACCATATTTCACCATTGAAGGTGTGAGAACAGGCACGCAACTTATGAAATTGCAAACGGTGGTTTACTATCAAGGCGTGAGAATGTCATATGACTGCTATTTCATGGTGCACGTTGAATTTTGGACAGATGAGGATACACCAAAACCAATTTACACCGCTGATGAGTTTGTGGATTATTTGGCAAATTCGCAAGATGCAGGCGACTACATTTTGATGAACGATATTGTTTTAAATGATTACACGCCACTAAACACTGACAAAGTTTCCAGCCTTGACGGAAATGGATATGTTATTCATATCAACAGTTTTGCAAAACAGGAGGAGACAACGCTTAATTATGC
>CANRMV010000137.1 GCA_947631875.1 uncultured Clostridia bacterium | reverse complement strand
CCTTCAACAAGCCCGGCGAATGTGTCCTTTAAAATTGACAAGTGGCAACAAGAACTAAGTTTTTTGAAATAATGAAACACTGACGGCGCTTGGTGTTTTTTTATTTAAAGTGATTTAATAAGCAAATTCATTTTCTTTAAATTGTTTTTGGAAAATACTTAAAATTATTTGCAATTTTTTAAATAAAATTTTATAATTTGTTTGATTTTGATTTTTGCGAGGTTTAAAAATGGATCTTTTTAAGAAAACAGAAGAAAGACACAACTATGACGAGGCAAGAGAGGAAAAAATTTATCCTTATTTTCACGAGTTGTCAACAGGTCAGGACACGCAAGTTGTTATGGAGGGGCATGACACAATCATGATTGGCTCAAACAACTATCTTGGGCTTACATCTCATCCTGAGGTTATTCAAGCAGGCGTTGACGCACTCAAAAAATATGGCTCTGGCTGCTCCGGCTCTCGATTTTTGAACGGAACGCTGGACATTCACGTTCAACTTGAACAAAAACTTGCCAAATTTTTGCACAAGGAAGCGGTTATGACATTTTCAACCGGTTTCCAAAGCAATCTTGGAATTATCAGCGCGATTGTTGGCAGAAATGACTATGTTGTTTGTGACCGCGAAAATCACGCAAGCATCTATGATGGTTGCAGGCTTTCCTTTGGAAGAATGTTGAGATACAATCACAGCGACATGGAAGATTTGGAAAACAAACTGAAAGAAATTCCTTCAACTGCCGGAATTTTGATTGTTACAGACGGCGTTTTCAGCATGGGCGGCGACATTTGCAAGTTGCCAGAACTTGTTCGCTTAAAGAAAAAGTATGGCGCAAGGCTTATGGTGGATGATGCTCACGGGCTTGGCGTTTTGGGCGCTCACGGAAGAGGCACGGGCGAATATTTCAACATGGAAGATGACATTGACATCATCATGGGCACATTCTCAAAATCGCTTGCAAGTTTGGGCGGCTATATGGCAACAACAAAAAAGGTTATGGATTATGTTAAGCACACATCTCGCCCATACATTTTCAGCGCAAGCATAACTCCTGCTTCGGTTGCTTGTGCAACAAAGGCACTTGAAATTTTGGAAAGAGAGCCTGAAAGAGTTAAAAATCTTGCCGACATTTCAAACTATATGCGTGAGGGCTTAAAGAGGCTTGGAGTTAAGATTATTGACAGCACAACCCCAATCATTCCAATTTACACTTATGACGACAAAAAAGCGTTTATGGCTTGCAAACTTTTGCTTGAAAGAGGTGTTTATGTGAACCCTGTTATCACACCGGCAACTCCTCCTGGAAAGGCGCTGCTTAGAACAAGTTACACAGCAACTCACACCAAAGCGCAAATGGACAAAGCAATGCATGCAATCAAAGAAGTTTTGGACATTTTGGAAATTTAATTAAACATAGGAGGAAAAAATTATGGATTGGCAAGGCATTTGGAATTCAATAACAAACTTTTTTACAAAACCTGAAAATTATATGAGAATTGTTTACTTTTTCGCAATTCTTATCATTGGCATTATTGCAATTAAAATTATTATGGTTGTGACAAGAAAACTTTTGTCAAAAACCAAAATGGAAAAGATTGCACAACAATTTATTTGCACAATACTCAAATTTGTGCTGTGGCTTGTGCTCATCTTGCTGTTGTTGTCTAATGTTGGCGTGAACATCACGGGGCTCTTGACCGCATTCAGTGCTGTCATATTGGCAGTTGGTATGGCTCTTGAAAACGCCATCGCAAACGTGGCAAATGGAATAATTATCATTTCCAGCCATATGTTTAAAAAAGGTGACTACATCATCACTAATGGCGTGGAGGGAAACATAACCGACATCAATTTCATGTTCACAACCCTCATCACTGTGGACAACAGAAGAATAACACTTCCAAATTCAAGCATAATAAACAGCACCGTCACAAATCTTGGCGCATATCCAAAAAGACGTGTGGATTTGAGTTTTGATGTTGCCTATGAAACAGATGTTGAAAAAGTTAAGAAAATTGTCACGGATGTTATGAAAAGTGACGGAAGAGTTTATCTTGACCCAGCACCATTCTGCCGCTTGAAAACTTTGGAAGCAAGCAGCATCAGATTTTTTGCAAACTGCTGGTGTGACGGCGAGGATTATTGGGATGTTTATTATTACATAATGGAAAATGTTTACAACGAATTCAAACGCAACAAAATTTCCATTCCTTACAATCAACTTGAAGTTCGCGAAAGAAAAGACAATGTTAAAATGCCTGTGACGGCAGCAAAACTCCCACAGAGAGTTGAGAAGGAAAGAAAAGAGGACACTCATATTGATTTTGAAAAAGACGGCTTTAAGGTTGCCATGAAAAAAAGCAAGGAAAAGCACGAAAGAAAAAAGGCAGAAAAAGCCGAAAAAGAGAAGGCTAAACAAGAAAAAGCAAAAAACAAAAAGTTAAAATAAACAAAAGGACACGCATATGCGTGTTTTTTTGATGTTTGCCGCTTAAAAATTTTGAATGTTTTTCCAAATATGATAAAATCAAATTGCTGAGATGTTTGGCGCTTTGAAGGAGTTGTTAGATGAAGTTGTTTGAGAATTTTCCTTTGATACTTGCACCTATGGCGGGTGTTACGGATGTTGGATTTAGGGCGGTTTGCTCATCTTTTGGCGCTGACGCAACGGTCACCGAAATGCTGTCAGTTAGGGCAATGGCGTTCAATCCTCAAAAAACTGAATATATGACTTTAACAACCAATCAAGAAAAATTTAAAATCGCACAAATTTTTGGGCATGAAGAAGA
>CANRMV010000136.1 GCA_947631875.1 uncultured Clostridia bacterium | reverse complement strand
GCTCTGGGGCGGTTATGGCTGTTCCTGCGCATGACCAAAGAGATTATGATTTTGCAAAGGCGTTCAACATTCCAATCATTCAAGTGATTGAAGGTGATTGCTCGAAAGGAGCAGTTGAGAAAAAAGAATATCTTGAAAAAAACAGCAAAATGCTCAATTCTGCGGAATTTAGCGGCCTTAATGTGCGCGACGCAAAGAAAAAAATAGCAGAAAAAGTGATTGCTTTGGGAGTTGGCAAAAAGACAACAAATTACAAAATGCAAGATTGGAGTTTCAATCGTCAGCGCTATTGGGGAGAGCCTTTTCCTATTGTTTTTTGTGACCATTGTGGAATTGTGCCTCTTGATGAAACGGATTTGCCTCTTGTTTTGCCAAAAACAAATGATTATTTGCCAAACAGCAAAGGCGACAGTCCTATTTCCAAAATTGATAGTTTTGTGAATTGTAAATGTCCAAAATGCGGGCGCGCGGCAAAAAGAGAAATTGACACAATGCCAAATTGGGCGGGAAGCAGTTGGTATTGGCTGAGATATTGTGACCCTCACAATGATAAGGCGCTTGCAGATTTTGAGAAGTTGAAATATTGGGGCAGTGTGGATATGTACACGGGCGGAACAGAGCATATAACACGCCATGTGCTTTACGCTTTCTTCTGGCAAAATTTCCTTTATGAAATTGGTGCTGTTCCAACGCCAGACCCATTTATTCGCAAGATGGGAAGTGGCTTGATTTTGGATGACACCGGCAAAAAGATGAGTAAGAGTTCCAAAAATGGTGTTTCGCCACGTGAAGTTATTGAAAAATATGGCGTTGATGCCACAAGGCTTCATGTCCACTTTTTGGGTGGCTATGAGGACAACACACCTTGGACTTTTGACGGCATAACGGGCATAACCACTTTCTTGGACAGAGTTTGGGCGCTGCAAAACATGATTAAAGGGGAAGAGGTTTGCAAACAACACATATATGACCTTAACAGGCTTATCAAAAAAGTGGGCGAGGGCTATGAGAATTTGAAATCTAACACAATCATATCTTCGCTTATGATTTTCCTCAAAAAAGTGAGAGACGATGGATTTATCACCAAAAAGGAACTTCGCATCTTTTTGATTTTGTTAAATCCACTTGCGCCACATGTTACAAGTGAGATTTTTGAAAGGGTTTTTGGCACGGAAATTCTTGATGAAGTTTGGCCAAAATATGACGAAAAATATTTGGTGGAAGATGTCATTCAAATTCCTGTTCAAATAAATGGAAAACTTGCAAAAGTTGTGTCAATGCCAATCAATTTGACACAAGAACAAGTTGTGGAATATCTCAAAAACAGCTATCCAAATCTTGTTTCTGGCTTTGAAATAAGGAAAGTGATTTACATTCCAAACAAGATTGTGAATATCATTAAATAATAAAAAAGGCAGTTTATTCTGCCTTTTTCTTTGTTTTTGTGCTTTTTGCAGCCTTTGTTTTTGGTGTTTTGGTTTTTGCAGCAATTTTCTTTGCTGGAACTTTTTCTTTTGCTTGCGTTTTCTTTGTTGCTTTTTTTGTTGTGGTTTTGTATATGCTTTTATGGCTCTTTTCTTTTTTTAAGCGTGCAGGGTCATGAATTTCTGGCAAAACAATATTGCTCATTTCATCAAGTTTTTTGAAAAGTAGTTTTAAGAATTTATGCCTTTTTAAGCCCACAACAATTTTGAATTGTCCATTAAAAGTGTTGTGCGCAATGGTTTGTCCTGTTTCAACATTGAGTTCTATATTTGCTCTTTTTATTTTATATAAATTTGGGTGGGTTAGATAATAAATTGCAGAAATGTCGTTTGTGGCAATTCGTCTATCTTCATAGTTTGGTTCCCAATATGTTTCAAAAGTTTTTGCCAAAAACAAGCCAACATCATTGGTGTTTTTTATCATTTCAACTTGTTCCTCAGAAAAGTATCCCTCATCTCTGCCAATGCTTGATGGCACCATCACGATTGGAAGTTTTGTGTCGATTGTGTATTTGAAAGCAGGGGCATCTGTTCTTATGTTGAAAGAGTTGTGATGTGGGTTGGATTTTATGCCATACGGAGCACCGCCCATCATCAAAATGTTTTTGATTAAATCCTTTGCATCTGGGTGCTTTTGCATGAGATATGCTGTGTTTGTGTGTGGGCCTAAAACAACCAAAGTGATTTGTTTTGGATATTGTTTCAAAACTTCATACATTGCATCGGCGCATTCTTTTTTCACAGTTTTGTGCGTTGTGGTTTTTGGGGGATTATACCCGCCAAGCCCTTCAAAAGTGTGCAAAAAAGAAGCATCTTCTGTGTTGTTGCTAAGTCTTTTGTGATAGCCTTCAACAACAGGGACGTCCTTATGGAACATATCTAAAAGATGCAACATGTTTCTGGTTGCGTTTTCAATTCTTATGTTCCCTTGCGCGGTGGTTATTAACTTTATGTCAAATTGTGGGTCATTTAAAACATAAACAAGTGCGTTTGTGTCATCAACGCCAGGATCAGTGTCTATTATAACTTTGTATTTTTTCACAATTAACTCCTATTGAAATATTATACAAGTTTTTCAACTAAAAAGCAAAGAAAAAACGCATCTTGTCGATGCGTTTTTAATTTTTTTTAATTATTCTTGTGTATCATCATCTTGGTTTTCGTTTTCGCTGTTTTCAATAGGCTCTTCCACAGTTTCGTTTGCTGTTTCCTCTTGATTGATGTTTTCTTCAACACTCTCTTCAACATTTTCCTCAACGCTTACATTTTCTTCCACAGTTGAGTTTTCTTCCACATTTTCTTCAACAGGAGTTTCAGTTGCATCTGGAAGTGTTTTAAC
>CANRMV010000135.1 GCA_947631875.1 uncultured Clostridia bacterium | reverse complement strand
GCAATTTCACTAGAAAAGTACACCATAAGTGGCGTTGAAACAACAATTGTAAAATACTGAAAAGAGTAATTTATTGAACGAAAGATATTTTTAAATTCTTTAGAAAAAAGTGCCTTGCTCGTTTTTTGATGTTTTACTTTTGTCTTCTTTTTAAAAGTTTTTTGTTGCATTGTGGCATAAATGACATTTAAGTAGCATTTATCCGCAAACAAGTAGACCAAAAAGCCTAAAAGGGCAACCATGGCGACGTTTATGGAAGCGCTTCGCCAGAAATTATAGAAAAACAAGGTGTTTTTCAAAAGTGCAGGAATGTAGAGATATGAAGCAAAGTTTTTTATCGAATAAACAGTTTGAGTATCAAAAACATTGGAAAAATCACCACTTTCAAGAATATTCAAAACAAATCTTAAAGCAAATATATAAATGACAAATGCTGCAACAAGTATAAGTGTGTAAAGGGCAAATAAAACAACGAATTTAGTTTTAAATATTCTTATAATCCACATCACAGGCACTGACAAGAGCACAGACAACAAAAATGGCACGATTGGCAAAAACACCGCATTTGGCAAGCACAAAACATAAAAAAGTGCACTTTGTCCTGTTTTTGCACCAAACAATATAAAAACTGGCAATGCAATAAGCAAAGAAAAAGCCAATTCTTTCAAAATAACATAAACACACTTTGCAGTGAAAATATTTGTTCCACTTACAGGCAATTTCAACATAGATAAATTTATCTTCAAATAAAAAGTTTTTGTGACAAGCACAACTCCAAGTACAAGACATGCAAGCATCATAAGTGCGACAAACAAAGTGACAAATTCATGCTGCATATCGACCGCAAGAAAGACATTCAAGATAGCATTTATTGCAAAAAGAAAAAGTGCAACCATGCAGCATACACCCACCAAAGTAAACAGAGCTCTTCTTATGCGAAGAAAAAGTTTATCATCTTTAAAACGCGATGAATTTGACAAGAATTCAAGTTTCAAAAGCGACAAAAATTTTCCCAATTTTTTTACCTCTCAGTCCTTTGTCAGATTAAGGAAATGTTCTTCCAAAGACTTTCCTGTTTTTGCAAACTTTTTTACATCAATCACTTCCAAAAGTTGTCCTTTGTGCATTATGCCAACTCTGTCACACAACTTTTCCACCATGTCGATATTGTGCGAAGAAAAGAAAACAGAATTTCCAAGTTTTTTATGTTCAAGCATATATCCTTTTATCTCCGCCATACTTTGTGGATCAAGCCCCATAAGAGGTTCATCTAGCACCCAAAATCGCGGATTATGGATAAGCGCCGCAATGATACAAATTTTTTGCTTCATTCCGTGAGAATATGACCTGATTTGCTTGTCCAAAAATTTGCTCATCGAAAACAATTTGGCAAACTTATCAATAGATGTTGCCCATAAACACGACATATTCTTTTCCAGTCAAATTGTCATAAACGGCGTGATCATCTGGAACATATCCTATATTCATTTTTGCTTGAATAGGATTTTTTTTGATATCAAAGCCACAAACAGAAATTTCTCCCTCGTCAAAAGGAATAATTCCAGTCAGACATTTGATTGTCGTACTTTTTCCGGCACCATTTTTGCCTAAAAAACCAAATATTTCGCCCTCTTTGATTGTCAAATTAAGATTTCTGACGGAATATTTGTCATTGTTTTTATATTTTTTGCTTAAATTTTTTATCGTCAACATTTGCTTATCCTTATGTATAAATCATATTATAACAATAAAGAGAATTTTTGTCAATAGGCAAAATCAAGCATTTTCTAATAAAAAATCAGTGACAAGTGTCACTGGTTTAAACTTCATTATCACTTTACTTATAGCACGCCCTTTGTTTCAAATAAAAAAAACATATGCTCGGGGTCGCATATGTTTTTTTTAATCAGATTTAGGCTTCTACAGCTACAGCAAGGTCAGCAGGAATAACAAATCTGTAAACTTCTGCATCTTCTGTTGTTTCTGTATTTCCATCCCAGTCAAGGTAGAGATAAACAACTTTCTTTGTTGTCTTTCCTTCTTCAACAGGAACTTTCAAGAAAGCGTGAAAATCTGTTTCTCCGTCCCTAGCATTTTCGTTTGTTCCACCTTCAACTTCATCCCAAGTTTCATGATAAGTGTCTGATGCCTTTGAAACAACTTTTTTGATGTCACGGCCTTTTCCAGCAAAAGTTATGCAAACAACATAATCGCTTCCAAACGCTTCTTTTGTTTCAGCATCAACTTTTTTAAGTTTAATGCCATCAGTCATTTTATAAGCACCAGTCAAATCGTCAAAGTTAGCATCGTCTTCATCAGCTGTAATTTTTTCCCAAGATGATTCTTGAACAGAAACATTGTGTTCTCTATAAAATCCCTTAACTGCTCCAAAACTTACGTCTGGTTTTGCCCCACAACCAACCAAACCAAATGCACCAGCCACAGCCAAAGCAAGACATCCAAAACTTGTAAGCAATTTCTTTTTCATTTTTTTTCTCCTTTTTTTTATTAAATTTGCATTTTAAATGCTATAAAAATTTTATCTCGAATCCCCCCCCCGCTGTCAAATATTTTAAGTAAATTTCAAAAAAATATTCAGTTTTGGCAAAAAAAATCTAAATCAAACACTTGGTTCAATTTAGTTTCGTTTTGGTGCTCCCGTCAGGATTTGAACCCGAGACCCTCGTTCCGAAGACGAGTGTGATATCCATTTCACTACGAGAGCGTTGCTTTGGGATGTTCTCCCCTGTCTTGATTTTTGTGACGTGGTTGATTATACATCTTTTTTCAAGTTTTGTCAAATTTTCTCGCAAACAAGTTTTGTTTGCTTGATTTTTTTTGATTCGAAAGGTAAAATAATCTTGAAAAAAGGAGTCT
>CANRMV010000134.1 GCA_947631875.1 uncultured Clostridia bacterium | reverse complement strand
GATTTTCTTTCTCAAATTTCAGACAAATCAGAAATGGCTTGGAAGGTGACAGTGTTTATGTTGATGTTGCGTTTAAGTTGAAACTTCGTCAATCCAAATTTGAAGGCACAGTTGAATTTTGGTTTAACCACATCACAAACAGAACGTCAAATCACTTTTTAATTGAGGCGTTTGTTCCTATGACATCTGCCACTGTCACAAACAAAGACACCAACTCTTCATCTGTTCACATTCAAACCAATGACATTCAAAACTTTTATATTGATGGAGTGGAGATTAAATCAGGCGAAATTGAAAACGAAACTTTAACAAAACTCGTTTTGGAATCAGGCTCGAATGTCACTTTGAGGCTGGATTATCAAACCCTTTCTTCGCCAGATTTGGGAGTTGGTTTTTACTTTTTGAATATGGATGGTCTTACCACATATCTATCTTCCAAAGGCTTGGATGGAGATTTAGCAAAGCAATATGCTGCCAACATTTTTAACGACCCAACCATAGCATCTTTAACCGAACTTATTTCTGATGTAAGATATGCAGACATCTTTGGAAGAAGTTTTAATCCTTATGTGAACAATGAAGATTTTTCAATTACAAAGATAAACGACTATGAATATAGGTTGTCTGTTTTCCCAGAAAAGTTTATTAAATACTTCCTTGCTGCCAAATTTGATGGATTTGACGAAAATCACAATCCAATAAGTTTTGTTAGAATTTTCACAGTTGAAAGTTTGTATTCTGTTCAATTTGTTTCTCCAAATGTGTCATCTGTGGCACTTTATTCGTCCGAAACACTGAGTGAAAGCGACATGGGAAGAGCCTCAACAAATGTTTCTGTTTCATTTAGGGCTGACGGACTTTCTCCAACATTTTTGGGCTTTGAAAATATAAGGATTTTCTCTGATGAAACACTGTATGAGGTGAAGAACGGACAAAAAACAAATGTTTCAAGCGACAAACTAGTTTTAACAGAAACAACCATTTTGATGAATGATTTTTATCAACTTGACAGTTTCATTTTAAGCACAAATAGGCTTTCATTCAGAATCATGGCAAATTCAACAAAAGATTTGAGCACTGTTTTTGACACCTTTACAATAAAATACTCTCGCACATCAACCTACAAGCCAAATGGCAATTATGACGGAAATGTGGAGGATGTTGTTTACAACGAAGTTTCTCGTCAAGCCGAAATTCAGGTGCAAGTTTTGAACGAGGTTAGAATTGAAAAGGTTGTTTGGCAGAATAGAACAGTAACGGGTGACATCTACCTTAATGCCACAGCATCGGCTTTGCCAACAGAAAAGAATTTCACAATTACAACCCTAACTTCGCCAGCGGGCGCAGATAGCGGACTTAAAACAATTTCAAAACTAACCAATCTTTCAGTAAGTGAAATATCAAAAGGACAAACTTTTGGGCTTAAAATTGGAGGCAATGGCACATCGGGTGGCACAGGCTTCATATATATTGTTCCAAACGACATGATTAAACTGGTTGGCTCGGAAAGGCTGCTTGTTTATCACTATGACCGTGATGAATATGGCAATATAAAAGAAAATAATGGGCGAAGAGCCGAAACAGCAGTTTACATTTCCACAACTCAAATTGAAGAATTTTATCAATTTATCCAAGCCTGCGAGGAAACAGGCGTGGAATATGGAGAGTTTGGCGATTATGGCGAAATTGCGAATTTCTTCTTCAATAATGATAATGAAAAGGTGTATTATAGGGACATTATTTTAAGAATAAGAGTGACAATCGCAGATGGAAGCGAACAGGCACCACTTAGAATTTACAACGAAAACGGACTTAAAAGAATGCTTGGCGGCAACCATTATCAGGTGATGAATGACATCACAGTTTCTGCTTGGCAAACGTTTGACAGTTTGTCGGGCTCTATTTCTGCATACATTGATGAAAATGGAAACCCTTATGACGTTACAATCACTTTCGCTGATGGAGCGGGAAACGCTGCTAGCGGAATGTTTGTTAGGAATTTGACGGGTGCAATACGCAATCTCACTTTTGCAGGAAATGTTTTGTCAGAAGAACAAAATGTTGGCTTTATTGTTGGAACAAATCGCGGAACTATTGAAAATGTGGTTGTGGATGTGACCTATTCTTCAAACACTTTTGGAATGAGCAGTTTGACATCAAAAAACACGTCCGCAGACAATGTTTACACAGGAGGAATTGCTGGCGAAAATGACTTTAACGCAAAGATTTTAAACAGTTTTGTTTATGGACTTGATATTACTGCAAGCAAAGGCTTTGCAGGAGGAATTGCTGGCAGAAATTCCGGGCTTATTCAAGGTTGCGGATTCGAATTCTATAATTTTGGCAAAGATAAAATTGAAACAAATAAAATCACCAACACAGGACGCATTATTGGAGGCATTGTTGGAAGCGCTGGCGAAGGCAGCCAAATTGTTGGCTCGTATGTTTATTCTTTCCCAGCCAAAGACAATTTGTCAATGGAAGAAGTGCTTGATAATGGATATGATAACGGAGAATATAAAGGTGCTTTCATAGGAAATGTTGAAGGACAAACAAGGCTTCCTGTTGTTAAAGAAAGTTTTGCATTTGTGGGAAATCTATATTATGCACACAATGGAACAGACGGAACAGAGGTTGAGTATGAAAATTCCTACATAACTTTCAATCATTCAGGGGAACACAAAACAAGGGTGTTCTTAGGAAAAACTAAGTTTGATTATAAAGAATTTAACGATTTCACAGCAGAAAATGTTTTGACAAAGCAAGATGTTACAGGAAACACGTCTAAATGGAAAAATATAATAGACAGCATGGACAAAAATATTTGGGCGATTGATGGAGACGGGTCAATCAATTTTGGCTTTGTTTATCTTATCAACAACACTCAAAGTGTTCCTGTTGATGTGAG
>CANRMV010000133.1 GCA_947631875.1 uncultured Clostridia bacterium | reverse complement strand
AATGTAAATGGTAATATAGATATATATAATCTTACTAAATTTGATAAAACGAATGACGAAACCTGCTTCAACCAAAAGCCTTGCGTTGTTAAAGGCGAAAAAGTGAAGAAAGGTGACGTTATTATTGATGGCTACTCCACCGAAAATGGCGAACTTGCACTTGGAAAAAATGTGCTTGTTGGCTATATGAACTGGGAGGGTTACAACTATGAGGACGCCATTCTTATCAATGAAAGACTTGTAAAAGATGACGTGTTCACATCAATCTGCTTGAAAGTTGAAGAACTTAAATGCCGAACAACCAAACTTGGCGATGAAGTTATCACAAGAGATATTCCAAATCTTGGTGAAGATGCTTTGAAAAATCTTGACGAGAACGGAATTATCAGAATTGGAGCAGAGGTTGAGCCTGGCGACATTTTGGTTGGAAAAGTTACTCCTAAGGGCGAAACAGAACTTTCACCAGAAGAAAGACTTCTTCGTGCTATCTTTGGTGAAAAGGCAAGAGAAGTTAGAGACACATCTCTTCGTGTTCAACATGGTAAGGGCGGTGTTATCGTGGATGTTCAAGTGTTCTCTCGTGCAAATAAGGACGAGTTAGAGCCTGGCGTAAACGAGCTTGTTAAAGTTTTCATTGCTCAAAAGAGAAAAATTTCTGTGGGCGACAAGATGAGTGGTCGTTACGGAAACAAGGGATGTATTTCCATTGTTATGCCTGAGGCTGATATGCCATTTATGGCAAACGGACGTCCTCTTGACATCATATTAAACCCATTGGGCGTTCCTTCGCGTATGAATTTGGGTCAGGTGCTTGAAGTTCACTTGGGACTTGTGGCTGGCTCGCTTGGTTGGAAAGTTGCAACACCTTCTTTCGATGGTGCAGATGCAGAAAAAATCCAACAACTGCTTAAAGAAAACAATTTCCCAGAAGATGGCAAAGTTCAACTTTATGACGGCCGAACTGGTGAGCCATTTGAAAACAAAACAACAATCGGTATGAAATATATGCTCAAACTTAACCACATGGTTGACAGCAAAATTCATGCTCGTTCGATTGGACCATATTCGCTTATCACTCAACAACCTCTTGGCGGAAAAGCCTTGTTTGGTGGACAAAGATTCGGTGAAATGGAAGTGTGGGCTTTGGAGGCCTATGGTGCAAGCCATGTTCTTCAAGAAATGCTTACTGTTAAATCAGATGACGTTGTGGGAAGAGTTAAAACCTTTGAAAGCATTGTGAAAGGGCTTCCTATTGCAGAGCCAGGAATTCCAGAATCCTTCAAAGTTTTGGTTAAAGAATTGCAAGCACTTGCGCTTGATGTTAAGATTTTAACTGAAAACGATGAGGAAATTGAACTTCCAGAACTTTCACAAGATGAACAAGACAAGGTTGGGCTTGACAGTGATGTTGAAAGAGACCTCAACAAAGTTACACTTGATATTGATGATATGCTTGCTGATGAGGCTGATGACGAAAAGACTGAAATTCAAAAGGAAATCGAAGAAGAAACTGAAATGCCATCAAATGTTGACGATATGAACTTGTTTGACGATTTTGGAGACTTTGACGAGTGAGCGCGCGGGGACAACTAGAATTTCTTAACGCGGACTGCCCGCCCTGCTGTCATTCTGAACGAAGTGAAGAATCTCGGGCGGGGCGGACCGCTAAAATTCGTTTTCCCCACGAACCCCTTTCCGCACCTTGCAAAATTCCGCTGGACATTTTGCAGCGGTAGAAGTGAATTTCCAATTTTGTATGCCGGGCAAAGCCCTACGCAAGACAAAATTGAAAAACGAAATTTGGAAATGGTGAAAGTGCGTCTTTGCAGGCGACTCTCTTGCGAAGTGGGGCTTTGAAGATGTTGATTAGATTATGAAAAATTGGAAAACGAATTTTAAAAAATGAAAGTTCCGAAGGTGGAAATAAGAAAAGCGTGTGAGTGAAAGCCTCGCAAAAAAAACAAAAATAACTTTCAAATTGAAATATGATAAACGGCGATATGCCAAAGGGAGAAAGTATGTTTGAACTTAACAACTTTGAAAAAATCAAAATTGGGATTGCAAGCCCAGAAAAAATCAGAGAATGGTCGCATGGTGAGGTTACAAAACCTGAAACCATAAACTATCGCACCCAAAAACCAGAAAAAGACGGTTTGTTCTGCGAAAAGATTTTTGGACCTAAAAAGGATTGGGAGTGCCACTGCGGAAAATACAAACGCATTCGTTATCGCGGCGTTGTTTGTGACAAGTGTGGCGTTGAGGTTACAAGGGCAAAAGTGCGCCGTGAAAGAATGGGGCATATTGAACTTGCTGCTCCTTGTACACACATTTGGTATTTCCGTTCTGTTCCTTCAAGAATTGGAATTTTGCTTGACCTAACTCCAAAATCTTTGGAACAAGTTGTGTATTATATCAACTACATCGTAACTGACCCAAAGAACACCGACCTTGAATATCGTCAAATTTTAAACGATAAAGAATATCGCGATGCAATAGAAAAATATGGATATGGCAGTTTTGATGCGGGCATGGGCGCAGAGGCAATAAAAACCCTTCTTTCCCATGTTGACCTTGACAAAGAAAGTGCAGAATTGAAAGAAGAAATCCGCACTTCAAAAGGGCAACGCAAAATTAAAGCCGCAAAGAAACTTGATGTTGTTGAGAGTTTTAGAAAGAGCGGAAACAAGCCAACTTGGATGGTGCTTGACTGCTTGCCTGTTATTCCACCAGACCTTCGTCCTATGGTGCCATTGGATGGTGGAAGATATGCAACATCAGACCTTAACGACTTGTATCGCCGTGTAATCAACAGAAACAATCGTTTGAAAAAACTTATGGAACTTGGCGCTCCTGATGTTATTATCAGAAACGAAAAGAGGATGCTCCAAGAGGCAGTTGACAACCTTATTGATAATGGTAAGCGCGGCAAGCCTGTTCAAGGCTCTAAGCAGAGAGATTTGAAATCGCTCACTGCT
>CANRMV010000132.1 GCA_947631875.1 uncultured Clostridia bacterium | reverse complement strand
AATCCAACAGTGAAAGAGGAAACAAAGCAGCGTGGCTTTGATGCTCGCGTGCCTGTGGGCTTTATGTGTTATCCAATAAGCCAAGCGGCAGACATTCTTGCGTTTGGAACAACTTGTGTGCCTGTGGGCGAGGACCAACTTCCAATGATTGAGCAAACAAGAGAGATTGCAAAGTCCTTTAACAGCACTTATGGCGAAGTTTTTGCAATGCCAAATGCTCTGTTGCCTGAAAACAAAATGTGTCAAAGGCTTGTTGGAACTGACGGCGGCTTGAAAATGAGTAAGTCTGCGGGAAATTGCATATATTTGAAAGATGAGCCAGATGTTATCAAGTCCAAAATTATGAATGCATACACCGACCCAAATCATATAAAAGTTTCCGATCCGGGACGGGTTGAAGGGAATGTTGTGTTTGCATATTTAGATGCGTTTTGCACAAATGAAAGTTTTAAAAAATTCCTTCCTGAATATGAAAATTTGGACGAGCTTAAAAATCACTATCGCAAAGGTGGGCTTGGTGATGTTAAAATAAAATTGTTTTTAAACAACATCATGCAAGAATTTTTGGAGCCAATGCGAAATAGACGAAAAGAATATGAAAAAAATATAGATGAAATTTATAAAATGCTTTTCAATAACAGCGCGGATGCTTGTGAAGTTGCAAATCAAACTGTGCAAAAAATGAAAGAAGCAATGGAAATTGATTATAAAAAATTTTTAAAAAAATAACGCAAAAATTCAAAAAATGCGTTATTTTTTTAATTTTTTTTAATTTTTTAATGAATTTTTTGATATTTTTTCAAAAAATAATATTTTTTTATTTTTAAATGATTTTTGTTTTCGATTTTTTATGAAGTTTAGAGTTTTTTTGAAATTTGTGTATATATTAAATAATATACTTTAAATCGCTGTTTTTGCTTGCTTTTTTGGCGCTTAATTTTGTATAATTAAAATGTATAAAAATAAGTCGGATCGGCCTGCAAACTTCGAGGAGCACAATGAAAAAAAATTTCTTTTTTCTGTTTGTCTTGATTTTTAGTATCTGCGGAGTTTTAAACTTTTTTGAAGTTCCTTCGCAGGTTTCTTATGCCATAAGCACAAATGTTAGTTCTTGGCAGTTGCCAAAATCTTCTTACGAGGAATTGGGTGCCGATGATTTTGTTGGCGTGACCAATTCGGATTATTTTGAAGAGGGAAACAATATTTACATTAACTCCGCCAGAGGTTTTGCATATTTTGCATTCCTTGCAAACAAGGGTGATATGATGAGCAACAAGGCGCTTCACCTGACAACCGACATTGATTTGGGCAATTATGAGTGGGCTCCAATCTTCAACTTCAAGGGCGACTTTGATGGTGAAGGACACTACATATACAACTTGAAAATCACAAAAGGCAGCAAAAGTGCAACTGTTATGGATGAAACATACTATGCCGGGCTTTTTGGAAATTATCATGCAGACGCTGAAAAGAAAATTTCAAACTTACATCTTAGAAATGTTTACATAAATATCGCACAAGAAGCAAATCCATTCCCAACACATATTGGGGGTCTTGTTGCCGCTTTGGGAAGTGACGACTACAACTCAAACGCACTTGGAACTGTTGAAAATTGCTCAGTGAGCGGAAATATCACAGTGACAAGCGGTGTCAATGCCGAAATAAATGTTGGTGGCGTGTTTGGCTCTGTCAGCACTCATGTTTGGACAGGGGGAATACCAACAATTCAAAAAATTATGTCAACAGCCTCAATTTCGGTGACCGCTCCTCTTGCGAACGTTGGTGGAATTGCGGGGGCTGCTTCTTGTATTGATTTGCAAAAAAGCTATTCAACTTCCAACATAACTTTCTCTTCGCAAGGTGGAAATGGACAAAGTGCGGTTGGTGGACTTGTTGGAAATTTGAATATAACCACCAGCACGGCAAGAGTAAGACAAACAACCATGTCGAACTGTTATTTTGCAGGGGAATTAAATTCAGGAGTGGCAAGCAACGTTGACAATGGTGGAATTGTTGGAAGATTTTATGTGTATGGCGATGAGGCAAAAAACGCAATTTCAAATGTTTACAGCACTTCAACAATAACCGCAGGTGCTTCTACAACATCCAAAAAAGACGAAATCATTGGCTTTGTCACATGGCAAAGTTCAAGCGTTGGCGAAGGCTCTTTGAAAAATGCTTTTGCAGTTAAAAAAGATGGTGATAGCGAAAAATTAGCCACTTTGAATGAACTCTACAACATAAACTCGGCACAAACTGGGCAAAGTTTTGATTGTGAAGGGTGTGCTGATGGCAGCGATGCTGATTTGATTACGCGCATAAGGACAAAAGGCTTTTATCAAGATGAGAGAATTTGGGGAAAGGAAAACGCTTGGGATTTTGATTCAACTTGGGCAATCCAATATGGCGTAAATGGTGGCTTGCCATATCTTGTTGATGTTTATCAAATGGGTGCTGCAAACAATGACCAAGATTTGTCTGGCGACAACAAATTGAAAGGCTCTGGAACTGCGGACAACCCATATTTGATTGAAACTGCGGGCGATCTTGCATTTCTCACAGCAAGTTACGACACGGAAAACTATGAAAAAAATCAATATTTTTCTCTTCAAAATGACATAGATTTGTCAAACAAAACTTGGGTTCCTATTGGCACTGCCAGCAGACATTTTTCAGGTGTATTTGATGGAAACGGGCACACAATCAGCAATCTTACATGTTCTTATTTAAACACTTTTGTTTCAATCGGCTTGTTTGGATACACAGACAATGCAGTCATCAAAAATTTGATTGTTGAAAACTGCGATTTTTATCCAACAGATGAAACGGCTATAAAAGGTGCTTTTGTTGGAACAGCAGTTTCAAACACTTATTTGATAAATGTTGTCAACAAAACCTCTTTAAAGGATGTTGGAAATGGCAGCATCACAAAAATTAAGGGGAAATTAAATCAATCGGAAGATGACAGCGGCTTT
>CANRMV010000131.1 GCA_947631875.1 uncultured Clostridia bacterium | reverse complement strand
CTATTATATTAAAATCAGCACTTATTGAAGAAATAAACCTTTCAAGTGTGCCATTTAAACTGTCAACACCCAAGAACGAATCAACCTCGTCCATATACCTTAAAAAGCTTTTGTTGGTTGTAGAATATGTGTTGCTGTCATAATCTGTTTGGGCGAGTACATAAAAATCTATTCCGTTCAAAGCTGTGAAATAATCCGCCTCTTCTGTGAAAAAGTCTTGCGCTTTATCATAGATTTTATTGAAAAGTTTTGTTAAATCGTCATCACTGCCAGAGATTTGTCCAACTGTGGCTGTCAGCAACTTTGTTTTGAAGGTTCCAAATAAACTTTCTAATTTGCCAAGTTGCTTGTTCACTTGGATATATGCTGTTCCCTTGCTATAAAAATCGGAATAATAATTATATACATTTTCAATTTTGTTTAATTTGTAGGTGCTGAAAACAGGAAGCAATTTGATTCTAATATAATTTTTAAGAGTTATAAAATTCTTTTGTGTTGGAATGCTGTTTTTAATCAATTTAAGCACTCCCGTGTTTTCAACAAAATTTGCAACAGCAGTTGAAAGAGTTATACTTTTGGACACAAGTCTTCCATATTCTTTTTTAAACACTTGCAAATTTATGCTTTCGCCGGATTCATCTATTCCAGAGCCAGGCGTGAGATATGTGTTAAAGGAATTCATACTGGATGCAAACACTGATATTTCACTTCTATATGAATTGAGTGCGTCATTCAGTCCTTTTAAGCAATCTTTTGCTCCGTTTGATAAATCATTGTCGCTTAGCCCCTCAATATATTCTTTGTTTGACATTACATAATCGTTTGAAATCTCTAAAATTTCTTTGTAAGTTGAAGCAAGTGACTGATATTGCTCATGTTTTTGAGAATCTTGTGAGCGAGTAACTATGTTTTCCCCTAATTCAACATCCAAACTCCATTGCAAATTTCCGTCTGGATTGTGAGTTTCACTCATATGAAGAACTTCATCAAACTTTGTATAAGTTTCAACCAAACTTTTGTAAGATGCCTTAACATCCGACAATGAAGTGCTGTCACCGCAAGCAGTTAATCCAAAAAGCCCAAACACGCTTGCCAAACATAAAGTTAAACAAACCAATAATTTCTTTTTCATGCTGCCACCTCCAAATCAAAACTTAATGATGTGGCAGAAAGAACATCGCCACCCAAAAATTTTTGCCAATTTGAGCCATTAACAACTTCATATTCTGCCAAATTTGTTGCTTCATTTATCTCTTTGGCAATCCCAAGTGCAGTTTCATTGTAAACAGAATTGTAAATCAAATAATTTTTGTCTTTTGGATAATACGCTTTCACAAAATTTAAAAACTTTGGTCCATTTATCAGTGAAGGAACATCTTTATTTTCCAAATCCGTCTTAATCTCTGCAAGCAAATAGTTTGTAACTTTAAACACTGCTTTTGACATTTCATTGTTCTTTATTTTGGATGTTATGCAAGATGTGTAAACCGCTGAAAGCCTTGTGAATGCACTGTATGTGTTGTCAAAAAGTGATTTCATTTGATTGGATTTCGTTCTCCAAGCCTCCGCTTGAAGTTGCTCGTCTCTATTCATATTTGTTTCAAAATAAGAGCCAAGCCCTGCCGCGATGCTGTTTGCATCTTTAAGTGCGTTTATTATTCCATCCGCATTGTCTGAATACACATTTGTGTGAGTTGTGAATATCATTTGACGATTGTAGAATTCGCCCATTTCACTGAATGCTTGAAGAGTGTCCAAATAATTTTCAATTTGTGTTTTTTCTCGGTTGTTTAAATTGCCATTTGTTTTTGTTTTATTTAAAAATTCTTGTATGTTTTTGTGGCTTGTATTTTCTTCGTTTAAATAACCCGTTTGCATAACTGAATTTAACTGATTTGCAAGTTCGGTTGTGTGCTTTGGTGTGAAAAGGTTGATAAACACAATGGTCAGCACAACCGCCAAAACAACAATAATTCCTATTATTATTAACCACTTAGTTTTTTTCATGTTCCCTCCTTATGACTGAGATTGTTCCTCATATTTCACTTTGTCTCCATAGTTTAAGAATGTTGTATATTCTCCAACCCATTTCAGTTTAACTTCGCCCGTGCTGCCACTTCTGTGTTTTGAAATCAGAAGATAAACAGTTCCCGGCTCTTCCTCAACTGCGGTGTCCGAATACTTTTCTGGGTTGTATAAGAAAAGCACTATGTCCGCATCTTGCTCAATGGAGCCGCTTTCTCTAAGGTCGGAAAGCACAGGTCTGTGGTCGTCACGCATTTCCACTGCACGCGAAAGTTGCGACAACACCAAAACAGGAACATTCAACTCTTTTGCCGCTATTTTCAGCGTTCGAGTGAGGTCGCTGACTTCTTGCGTTCTGCTTTCACGATTTTGCTTGCCCATTGTCATAAGTTGAAGATAGTCAATAACAATCAAATCCAGCCCCTCAGTCATTTTCAATTTTCTGCATTTGCTGATTATTGAAAAAGGCGTTATAAGCGAACTGTCATCAACAAAAATTGAGGCTTCGGCAAGTTTTTTCTCTGCTGTCCAAACTCTTTTCCACTCGTCTGCATCCATATCCCCAGAAAGCACGTGCTTCAAGTTTACTTTTGCAAGCGAAGAAAGCGACCTTTGCACCAACTGTTCTCTGGACATTTCAAGTGAGAATATCGCCACTTTTTTGCCTTCGCTGATTGCACTGTTCACAGCAATGTTCATTGCAAAAGAAGTTTTTCCCACACCAGGCCTTGCCGCAAGCAAAATTAAATCACTGTTTTGCAGGCCGCTTGTGATTTCATCAAAATCTTTATAGCCTGTTGGTATTCCCCTAAACTTTCCTTTGTTTTCGGCAAGTTCGGACATCTTTTTCAAAACGTTTGTAAGTGTTCCTCCCTGCTTGCCAATAAGTTCAAGTTCGGAAGTGCTTTCCTTTTGCGAAAGGTCAAAAATTTTCTTTTCGGCAAATTGCATTGCCTCATCTG
>CANRMV010000130.1 GCA_947631875.1 uncultured Clostridia bacterium | reverse complement strand
CTGTGGTAAATGTCACTTCTTTGCTTGCTTTGTTAACAGCAAAATCCTCAATCAATTTATAATGTCCTCTTGTTTCAACAGCAGCAGTTATGCCAACGCCCTCAACTTCAAAGAAGATAACCTTACGCTTGCTAGCCCCAGCGCTTTCCTCAACAAATTTTCCGTCAAGTGCTTCACCAGCAGCATAAGCAGTTGCATCTTTCAACCATGATACTTCTGGGTCGTCAAGTTTGTAAACCTGTTTTTTAATATCAGTTGCTTTAACTATCATAATAAACACCTCCTGTTTATTTTGTTGACTATATTATATCGCATCTTTTGCGTGTTGTCAATACCCTTTTCCCAAAAAATGTCGAAAAAGTGGCAAATTTTTTAAAATTTCTTTAATTATTTATGCGATTTTTGAAGATTTTAACACAACGCTGCCCCGTGTTTGCAAAATCATTTGGAAAAAATCACTCCTCAACCTTTTCGTCAAGGTAACTTGCCATATAATCTGCTATATGAAATAGGTAAACAATTGGATATCTATAAAACACATCAGCCAAAACATTGGAGTTGGCACTGCGTGGGTCAAAGCAGCCCATGTGCCAATTTATTGCCAAAGCCTCCTCCCGCGTGAGTTTCATAAAGCCCGAAATCATATAAACCGACTTTTCGCCGTGCCCATAAGGCAGTGTGTCAAAATATTTATAATAAGGTTTTTGCACCCACTGGCCGTCAACCTTAACATTTTTCATGTCAACTGTGTATGTATTCACTTTGCAAATGTCGTGAAGCAGGGCAATGATTGCAACGCTCTCTTGGGAAATCTTTTCGCTCCAAGTGTCGCCATACTCCATTTGTAGCAGCCGAACAAACCTTTTGTAAACATTTATGCTGTGAAAACACAAGCCGCCTTCAAAATTGCTGTGTCGTCTGCCCGATGCAGGAGCGGTGAAAAAGTCCGTTTTTTCAAGATAGTTCAAAAGGTCCTCTGCACCATCTCTTTCAATGTTGTCATAAAAAATTTCCAAAAATTCTTGTTTTATTTCTTCCAATTCCATAAAAAACACCTCTTATTTATATTATATTAACAATATAAAACTCCAAAAATCAAATAATATAGCGCATTTTCAATCTGCATTTGCCCATTTTTTATATAAAAATCCACATCATTCAGCATTTCATATATGTTTTTAAGTTGGATTTTTGAAAAATTCTTGGCAAGTGCGCGCGATTTCGTCACCGCATATTCCTTAACCGACAACAAATCCGCAAGTTCTTTATCGGATAGGTCAGAAATTGATGCAAAGAAAAGCCGCCTAAAATGATTTAAAACAAGCGTGTAAGTTTTTGTGTCCTTTTCCATTAAGTTCAACAGCGAAACCGCTTTGCTTGCATCTCTTTTTGAAAGAGCATCGGTGAGTTCAAAAACAGTGAACTCCGTTTCTTTGCACACCAAATTTTCAACCAATTTTGCAGTGATTTCGCTCTCGTCCAAAGCCAGCAATTTGTCCAATTCGTTTTTTATGAGTGAATAATAGTTGCAGCAACAATCAATAAGTTTTTGGCACGCATCAGCAGTGATTGTTTTGCCCTTCGCCTTTAAGGTGGCGGCAATTATTCCCGACAAACTTTTTTCGTCCAACCTCTTTGCGCTCACTTTTTCAGCGATCAAAAAGTCAAATTTGTTGTAAAAGTCAAAAACCACCAAACAAGTGCTTTCAACCGGCTTTTTTGTGTATTCTTGCAGTTTTTTCTTCAAATTTTCGGTGATTTTTGTTATATTTTTAAGCAAAACCACTTTTTTGTCACTTCCCATTGGCAAAGTTTCGCATGAGTTTATTATGGCATCAACGTTCAAGTTGTCGTCATCAAAAACCAAAAAATTAAACTCCTCCATTTGAAGATTGCATGCGTTTTTGATAAGTTCAAGCGCCTTGTCATAAAGCAAAATGTCCTCACCTTGAACGCAATAGCAAGGCTCAACTTTTTTTGTCAATCTATTTTTAAGTGTTTTCATATTAACCTCCATTATAAACACAACAACAGCACCACGCTCAAAACCGAAAGGCACGAGCAGCAAATTGTCTTTTCTTTTTTGCCAGCCAAGAAATATCTGCTACACAAAAAGCATAGCACAAAAATGGCTGCAACTGCAAAGATATTTATAGGACTTAAATTAAACAACAAATTTGTTTTTCCAAAGAAAATTGCAATTTTATGGATAAAATCCAGCCCAAAACCGCTAATTTTTAGCAAAAAACCGCAAAATGGCATAATCAGCGTTAAAATTGTGCCCACAAAAAGCAGCGGATAAACAAGCGAGAAAATTGGAATTATTATAAGATTTGCAAAAACTGTCAGCACATTGAAAACTGTTCCCATTTTGGCCATGAAAGGCAAAACTCCAACTTGCACTCCCACCGAAAGTGCAAGCCCGGCCGAAATTGTTTTTGGAAAAACTTTTGAGAAAAATTTTGTGAGAATTGGCGACAGTGTGAAAATTGCCAAAACGCAGAAAAAACTCATTAAAAAGCCCAAATCAAGCGAAAAAAGTGGAAAAATCAGCAAAATGAGCATTCCCGCCAGCCCCAAAGCGTTTAGCCCGTCATACCATTTGCCCGTTTGCACCGACAAAGTTAGCGCCAGGCCCATTATGCCCGCCCTCAAAATTGAAGGGGAGAAATTGCACGCATAAGCATAAAGTCCCAGCAGCAACAAGCACACAAGAAAATTCCAAAACCCTTTCACATGGCATTTTTTCAAAATAAAAGCAATGATTGCCAAAAGAAAACTTATATGCAGCCCCGAAACAGCCAGCAAATGCACAATGCCTGCCGATTGAAAGTCTGCAAACACCTCGCTGTCCACATCACTTCTATCTCCAAACAAAATCGCATAAGCAACCTGCCCCTGCTCTTGCCCCATGTTTTCAATCAAAAGGTTTTTTGTTTTTAACCTAAATTGCTCTATTGCCGAAAGTTTGTTTCCCTGCACAACAAAGTTTGAAATTGTGGCAGT
>CANRMV010000129.1 GCA_947631875.1 uncultured Clostridia bacterium | reverse complement strand
GCTCATGATTGAGCATCAAATTGTTGTTCAAAGTTAAAAGTTCTGGCTGTTTTGGCTGAGCAGGTGTTGTATCTCCTTCAACTTCATCAGTTGCGGCAACATTCTCTTCTGCGTTTTCCTCAGCGTTATCTTCGCCATGTTTATTCTTTTTCTCTTTTGGTTGTCTTGGTCCTCTGTTTTTCAAGCAAGCATTGAGAATAAGTGCAAGGCAAAGTGCCAAAAGCACATAACCAGCGGCAGCACCAACCGAAATTGCAAGTGACATAACTGAATCATATTTAATTACATTTAAAATGAGATATACCCAACAAAAAACTGCTAAGAATGGGAACAACAAGGTGATGACAATAGTTACAACTTTGCCTAAGTCTTTGTGTCTTGCAAAAACAATGAAACCTGCTATTGCAAAAATTGTGAAGATGATTGCAAGTATAAAGGCTGCATATCCTTCTGCTGTAAGGTTTTCAAATGTTAATTTCATAAATTACCTCCAAAACTATCTATATTCTACCACGCAAAAAAATATTTGTCAATACACTGTTTTAAAATTATTTACTTTTTTTTGTTAAAATTGCCAAAAAAATTGCAAAATACACATTTTTTGTTTATAATATTGCTATGAAAGCGAAGAAAATTTTGATTATTTCTTTGATTTTGTTTGCCTTTGTGGCTGTTTGTGTGGGCTTGGGCATATATTTTTTCGCCTTTCCAACCGTTTCGGAAATTCCAAATCAAGTGGAACTTATAAAGGTTGACGGGAAATACCAACTTGTCACACAATATCACACAAAATATTCTTATAAATTTAAAATTGAAAAATATCTTGGAAAAGATTATGATAGTCCAAGCGATAAAGATTACATAATGCTTAAAGAAGTTAATTCAGCAGACAATTTTATTGAACTTGGAACAGACGAGGATTTTAAAGTGGGGGAATGTTATCGTTTTTCTGCTTGCTATATGAATGATAACAAGTCCTGCGGGAAATATTGCACGCCTTTTGTTTGGAACATTTCTGGGCAGTTTGAAACGCAAGTGGACTATGAAAAATTCTCATTTGAAAATGAAACTGTTTCTTGGGAAGCGGTTGAAAATGCAGAAAGATACAGTGTTGTTGTGATGCAGGGAGCAGAGAAAGTTGCTGTTGAAACAATAAGTGACACAAGTTTTTCATGCAGTGAACTTGGGCTTGGGCAATACAAAATTTTTGTGGGTGCTGGGCTTGACAATCCTTATGTTGAATTTTCCGATTTTGGAAAGGGTTTTGATTTTAAGATTGAAAGAGCAAATGTGATTGAAAAAGTGGAGCGCAGTGGCAATATTTTGAAAGTGACTTGCTCGCAAGAGGTTGATGAATTTCAAATTTTTGTTGACGGCGTTTTGAAACTCACTTTGCCAGCGGGCGTTTTGGAAAATGGAGTTTACACCTTGAATGTTGCATCCGCGCAAATTGATTTTTCAACACAAAATGTTGAAATTTGTTCTTCGGCGTTTGGCTTTTATGTTAAAGAAAGTGCAAAAGTGAAAGTTTAATAGAATAATAAAGGCTCATTTTCTTCATAATACTTCAAAAGAGGTGAGCCTTGATTGTTTCAAGAGAAATTGAAAAGATAAAAAAACAACTTCACAACTCCATTGACCTTTCAAGCAGGATAATTCAAAAAAACGGGGTTGAGATTGGATTTGTCTATCTTAAAAGCATGACTGACAATCTTATTTTTTCGCAAGCACTTTTTGAGCCAATTTCAAACTTTGACGGCGAAATTTCTTTTGAAGTTTTAAGCGACATTGTTAAGGCGAACGATGTTGAAAAGTGTGAAAAGCAAGATTTTACTCAAAAAATTCTTAATGGAGCAGTTTTAATTTTTTTGTCCAACAGCGAAAATGTGCTTACTGTGGACATTTTGCATTACAACACTCGTGCACCACAAGAGCCACCAACTTCGCCTGTTATTATGGGGCCAAGAGAGGGCTTCACGGAAGATTATAAAACCAACATGACACTGCTTCGCAGGCGTTTTCACAGCGAAGAACTTGTTTTTGAGGAGTTAACTGTTGGCAAAAGCACGCAAACAAAAATTGTGATAAGTTATCTTGACGGAATCGCGGACAAAAACATTGTGAAAGAGGTCAAGAAGAAAATTGAAAGCATTGAAATTGACGGCATTGTGGACTCTTACTATTTGATTGACCTAATTTCCAACCGACCAAATTCCATTTTGAAGCAAATTGGGCAGTCGGAAAAGCCGGACATCATTTCGGCAAAGATGCTTGAAGGGCGAGTGGCAATTATTGTTGACAATTCGCCGATTGTGCTGACTGTGCCTTTCGTTTTTCTGGAAGATTTGCAAAACAGCAATGATTATTACACAAATTATACATACTCCACGCTTTTGCGCTTTATTAGGGTGGCAGCCATTTTGATGTCGGTGCTTGGGCAGGGAATTTATATTTCCCTTCAACTTTTCCATTACAACATTTTGCCAATGAAATACCTCATAACCATTGCCGACAGCACGCAGCAAGTGCCGTTCACGCCTTTTATTGAAATTTTGTTTATTTCGCTGCTTTTTCAAATTTTGTATGAGGTCAGTTTAAGGCTGCCAAGTTATCTTGGGCTGGCAACATCGGTTGTTGGAGCACTCATTTTGGGCGACACTGGCGTTAAGGCAGGGCTTTTATCTCCGCCAACCGTTATTGTTGTGGCGATTGCAAAAATTGCCATTTACACCGTTCCGGAGCAATCCTCGCAAATCACACTTTTGCAATATGTTTTCATTCTCATAGGTGCATCTTTGGGGCTTTTGGGCATCATTGGAGCAAGCATATATTTTCTTGCTTATGCTAACACGATTGAAAATTTTGGCGCACCATATCTTGCACCATTTTCGCCTTTCATACTTTCAGATAACAAAGACGGCGTTTTGAAAGTGCCTCTGTCCAGCATGGAAAACCGCCCAAAGTCCTTCAAAAATCAAAAAAGGAAGCGGATAAATGAAAGTGATTGATAGAACTATCACCGCGGGACAGGCGGGGATTATCCTCTTTATTTTG
>CANRMV010000128.1 GCA_947631875.1 uncultured Clostridia bacterium | reverse complement strand
TGTGTTTTTGGGGAAACATATGATATTTTATTTCTCAAAAATTTCACTTATAACAAAATAAGAAAACTTTTAAAGTTTTTTCAAAACGCAATGAATTCCGCCGCCAGAAACATTAAATGTTCGAGTGTTGTAAGTAAGAATTTTTTTATCAGGATAAATCTTTCTATATTTCCTAATTGTGATTTTATCATATTTGCTGTCAAATTGTGGAATAATCATATATTTATCCGAAATAAAAACGTTTATATAACTCCCAGTAAGTTTGTCACCCTCTCTTCTAGGTTTAGAAGTCTTGTTTTCAACAATTGATTCTGCTTCAGTTTTTGAAATTGGATTTATTTTTGGTTGGTGAATTTTGATAATTTTTATAGGTTTGCCATCCCATGTGGTTTGTCCTTTAAGCCTGCTAAAATTTTCATGTAAAATTTTATATTGTTCATCCTTTTTGTTGGTCTCCCAAGCAATGACTACTGTGTCTTCGTTGACAAAATTGCATACATTGTCAACATGTCCGCCGGTTTCGTCATATTTCAGACCATTTGCAATCCAGATTGTCTTTTTTGCGCCCAGATATTTTTCAAAAATTTCTTCGGCTTGTCTTTTTGTCATGTTGGGATTGCGATTGTCATTCAAAATACATTCTTCGACAGCGATCACTGTTCCATTTCCATTTGAACAAGCAGAACACCCCTCAGTGACAAGCGGCATTTCATAATAAGGAATATGGTGCCGTTCACAAATGTTTTCTGATAATTTTGCATCCAAATCCCAAGGGTCATATAAACAGTGTCCTTTCCCACCATAGCAATTAAATATAAATTTTGCAGCTCTATGTTCCCCTTTTTCGTTTGATAAAATATACGCACCCGGATCGCTAAGCCAAGCATCATTATATGGCATATGTTCAACTTTGATGTTTTTATTTTTGTCAAACCTTTTCGAACAAAAATTTTCGATATTGTTTACACCAATAATTACTTTATCATATTTACTCATTTCCAAAATCAATGCACTCACAATATCCTGAGCATCTTTGCCACCATTCATCCAGACGTCGCTTCTTTGTGGCCAAAGGTAATAAACACAATCACCATGATCAAAATTTGAAATCAAAGAAAACCCATCTTCCTTCGGCGTTGATTTTAATTTCAACCCTTGTTTTGTTTGTTTATTGTTCGAAATATTATGTTTTACCCCTCTGATGTTGACTTTATAATCAACAACCTTGCCAACTGAATTTAAAAGTTCAATAACAATTTTTTCATCAAAATTTTTGCATGAAAAGATGTCTAAACTTAATATCTTGGCTTTTAAGTCATAAACAAGACCAATGTGGCTTTCTGCAATCAGTGACAACATACAGATTGATTTTTTGTTCTTTTCTAGCACAGGGCTGGAAATTTGTGTCATTTCAAGTTTTTCAACAATTTTAGCGTTTAAATCATAAAATTGTTCAATGCAAAAATTACCCTTTACTTCAATTTGAATTTGTTTCCCAAAAAATTTTTGCGATTTGTTTGTTTTTGATGGTTTTAAAATTTCTTCAGATAAAAGTTTTTCTTTTAGGAAATCTTCAAATCCCCCCCCCGCATCACAAGTTTCCACCTTACTGAAACTATCAAAATAAGCAATTTTTCTTTGAGAAAAAGTATGTAAAGTAAAAAATCCTAAGAAGCCGTTTCCGTCTTCAAAAAAATTTAAACAAGAAATGCCTTCATCTTCCTTAACTTTTCCATAAAAATATGGAACAATAATCGGTTTATAAATTGGCTTCACATTAAATTCTTTCATCAAATCTTGGTTTAGCAAATACATCTCAAAACAATTATCTAAATTTGAGTTTCTGCATTTATATAAATCATAAGCCGTTTTTTTCATAGTTTACCTTTTTTTATTTTGTTATATTATAAACTAAAAAAAAATAAAAATCAAACTTTATTTAATAAAATTTTTGCAGTCACAAGCAAAAGGCAAACAAAAATCAGCAACCACTTTTTCTTTAAAACAAAAAATCCATGTTTTTGGGAAAACATACAATAATTTATAAAAAATATGAAAAAATAAGAACAAAAAAGGGATTTTTAGGAAAAAAATTAAAAAAATCAAAGAAAATTTTTAAAAACCCTATTGACATTTACCCCCCCCCGCCATGTTATAATGATGGCAAGAAAAAAGGAGAACATATTATGGATATTAGTTTAGAAATTGAGGGAGAAAACCACTTTTATAATCCTACAACGGGGTTACGAAATGAACTTAAATTACGCAGGGCTTGGATAGATATCGATCACAATATGGGAGATCCGACCCTTGATCATTTTTATATTCCAATTCAACTTCCAGACTTGTCAAAGTTTGAGAAAAATGAATCTGGAACATGGATTATTCGCGACGGATTTGTTGGGATCTTAACAGGTCTTCAACTTACAAGTAAATATAAAGAACTTTTTTATCACACTTATCAATGTCCCCTCGAAGAATATGATGCTGCTCGAACTAAAATATATAATATTGAAATAGCGGTTTATAATTTTATCAAAAACTTTGGCAAGATAGAATTTTGTAAAAACAAGATAGTAGGTGAAGCAACCGACATAGATGCTGTAGTTGAAGCCTTTGATAAAATAAAAACAGAAAAAGATAGCATATGTGAATTATACAAGCCATTTCCTTATTCAGAAAAAGAACTAAGAAGGGAATCCTTTTATTTAGGCGGGGAGGATTGTGTTGACCGTTTCATCGCTGCTGCTATAAATTATGAAAAAACGAAAAATAATGCAAAACAAAATGGCAAAGGTGGAAAAGAGTAAATTTTTGTCTATGATATTAAAAAGCATATCACCCGATATGCTTTTTTGCTGACATGCTTTTTATTTTATTTGACTTCTGCGAGAAAAAAGAGTTTAATATATCTATGAAAAAAATTTTTTGCGCTTTTCTTTTGATGTTTTTGTGTTTTGCTTTTCCTTTTGGCAATGTGGCTTTCGCCGAAACCCCTCCAACCTATGTTGTGGTTGCCAACAAAGCAAACGTTTTTGCTGAAACAAATTTAGAGTCAGAAATTTTGTTGTCGCTTACACATGGAACAGAGTTTTCAG
>CANRMV010000127.1 GCA_947631875.1 uncultured Clostridia bacterium | reverse complement strand
AAAATAGCGATTTGCTAATTTCTTGTAGAAGCACCAAGATAAAAACATCAATAGTTGAAATAGACAAAGACGAAAAAATTATACCATCTGGCAGTATAATAGTCGTTCGTTGCAAAACCCAGCAGTTGAACCCTGTTTATTTAAAAATGTTTTTTGACAGCAATGTTGGAGTTAAATTGCTTGCATCAATTCAAACAGGAACAACCATTATTTCTATCAATCCAAAAGCTTTAGAAAAAATTGACATCGCTTGCCCACCTATTGAAAAGCAGAATGATTTGGCAACCAAATATTTAAGCACCTTAGACATGTTGCAACTTGAAAAAAAGAAAATCGAGTCATTAGAAAACAAACTCGCCACCATATTAGATGACGTTGCGGAGGATTAATTGTGGATAGAGTTCTTAATTATAATGAGCTTGAAGAAATCATTCAAAAATTTACAGAAAAGGTCACGCTGGCAAACCGCACAGGAAACATATCAGAAATACTTGCAAAATTCGATATTGATTGTGAGCAATATGCTTATTGTGAATATAGAATTGCCAAGATACTTGTTATAGGATATTCTGAGGTTAATATATTTGACTTAAAAAGAGTTATTAGAAAACACAATTTGGATGAAGGCAGATTTGAATTTGTCATTGATGATGAAAGCATAAAAAACTACCCCATGAATAGTTTAAAAAACAATTATAAGTATAGTGATATATTCATTGGGCCCATACCACACAAAACGACAGGTATGGGAGATTGCAGTAGTATTATTGCAGAGATAAAAAATCATCAAGACGAATATCCAAAACTTACAGAATTGAGAGACACAAATGTGTTAAAGATTTCAAAAAGTTCATTTGAAAGAGCAATTTTGAATTCTGAATTATATAAGAAATTAAATGAAGAATAAGGAGAACTTTATGGCAAAAAAAGCAAAAGAAGAAAAGTCGCTTGAACAAACAATATGGGAGTCAGCTGATAAATTAAGAGGCGCAGTTGAGCCATCTGAATATAAGCATGTTGTATTGAGTTTGATATTCTTGAAGTATGCCAACGACAAATTCGCAGAACAGAGAAAGAAAATGATTGAATGTGGTCAATCAAGATTTTTAGAGATGATGCCATTTTACGTAAAAGACAATGTTTTCTTTATTCCAGAATGTGCCCGTTGGGATTTTATCATGCGAAATGCAAAACAACCTGATATAGCAATCAAAATTGATACAGCATTGCATGAAATTGAGTCGAAAAATTCATCACTTGCCGGAGCTCTACCAGACAACTATTATTCAAGATTGCACCTAGACAATGGTTGTCTTTCAAGCCTTTTAGATTTAATAAATCGTATTGATTTGCAAAAAGAACAAGACAAAGATGTTTTTGGTAGAGTTTATGAATATTGCCTTAAGAAGTTTGCCCTCAAAGAAGGAAAAGGCAAAGGAGAATTCTACACACCAAAATCTGTTGTTGCACTGCTTTGTGAGTTGATTCAACCATATTCAGGAATTGTTTACGATGGAGCTTGCGGCTCTGGTGGTATGTTCATTCAATCTATGAGGTTCGTTGATGAGCACAAGGGCAACAAAAGAAACATCTCAATTTATGGTCAAGAATATACAGATACAACAAGAAGATTGTGCAAAATGAACCTTGCAATTCGTGGTATTTCAGCGAATCTTGGAGATGAGGCCGCCAACACTTTTTTGAAAGATAAACATAAGGACTTGAAGGCAGATTTTGCTCTTGAAAATCCACCATTTAACCAAAAAGATTGGATGGCCCCATCTCAACTTAAAGATGACCCCCGTTGGGAAGGATACAGAACCCCTCCCACCTCAAACGCCAACTATGGTTGGCTCCTTAACACCTTGTCTAAGTTGGGACAAAATGGCGTTGGTGCCGTTTTGCTAGCAAATGGAGCCTTATCTTCAGATGGTGATGAATATGAAATTCGCAAACAACTGATAGAAAATGATAGAGTTGAAGCAATTATCCTTCTGCCTAGAAATTGTTTCTATACAACCGACATTTCAGTAACTTGCTGGATTTTAAATAAGAACAAAAAGGCAAGAATCGAAACCCGAGATAATGGTGAAAGAGTTGAATACAGAGACCGTTCTGGCGAAATCTTGTTTATGGACTTAAGACAAATGGGTCACCCATATGAAAAAAAATACATCGAATTAACCCAAGAAGACAGAGACATTGTAACAAATAAATTTAATGCTTGGAGGCAATTAAATTGGCAAGAAAAGTATTCAGATGTGCCCGAATTTTGCCATAGTGCAAAGGCTGAAGAAATTACATCAAATAACTATTCCCTTGTCCCTAGCAGATATATTGAATTCGCAAATAGAGACTATGAAGATAATATGAAGGCTTTACAATGCGAACTAAAAACTCTTCTTCAACAGGAAGCTGTATCCAAAAAAGATTTATTAAAAGTTCTGGAGGGTTTGGGATATGGCATCAAATTATAAGAAAATAGGTCAATTCTTGCAATTGGTTGATACAAGAAATACAGATCTGAGCATTACCAATCTTCAAGGCGTAAGCATTGAAAAGAAATTTATTCCTTCAATAGCAAATATAATAGGAACAGATTTGTCGACTTATAAAATCGTTAGGACGGGACAATTTGCTTATGGCCCCGTCACATCAAGAAATGGCGATAAAATTTCAATTGCACTTTTAAATGGCGAAGATTGTATCATTTCTAGTTCTTACATCACTTTCGAAATTGTGAATAAAAATGAGTTGCTATCTGAATATTTAATGCTTTGGTTCATGCGTCCAGAGTTTGATAGATATGCTCGTTTTATGTCTACTGGAAGTGCTAGAGAAGTTTTTGATTGGAATACGATGTGCGACGTTGAAATGCCAGTCCCCCCTCTTAAAGAACAACAAAAAATCGTTAACGATTATAAGACTATAACTGATAGGATTGATTTGTTAGAAAAAATCAATACAAACTTAGAAAAACAAGCAACAACCATATACAAAAAGCTCTTTATTGATGATGCTGAGACAAATGGCTGGACTTTGCATTTTTTAAAGGAATACACTCCAGTCATAACGGGAAAAAAAGATGCAAATGTAGCCGTTCAAGATGGCAAATATCAGTTCTTTAGTTGCTCAGCTGAAACATTGTGGACCAACGAATATTCATTTA
>CANRMV010000126.1 GCA_947631875.1 uncultured Clostridia bacterium | reverse complement strand
ATTGTCACTATCAGACGCTTTTTTAAAGCCAAAAGGATTAAGCGGTATCAAATTGCCTGATGCACTTATCTCGCGGTAACCACCAACTGACCTGCTTCCTCCACTTGTTGTGCCGCTATTATTAACTGCATCATACACTTGCGCAGCGTTGTCAACAATAAAGAATTTGGCAGAGCCTGGCATTTCCTTAATTTTTAAGTATTCGTTTTCTTCGTCTGTGGCTTGATCTCCACTTGCTGTTCTGTCATCAAATTTAAAGCTTTTGCCTGCAAGGGCGAAATGTTTGTCAGAAGGGTTGATATTGGTGTCACCCAAAAGTGTTTGCCCATTGTAAGAATAATAGTTCATTGCCATTGCTTTTTTGATTGCAACGATTGGAGTGACTTCCGTTTTTGTTTGTTCATTATATCTCACACCAACAGCGCCAATAAGTCCGCCGCTCACTCCCCATTCAGGATTGTCCGCCCCATCAGCATACAAATCGCCTGATGCGTAAACCTCTTGGAAGAACATATTAACAACACTGTTGTCACTTGTTGCAGTAAGTTCATATTGGGTGTTTGAGTAGCCAACAGCACCAACAATTCCTCCAACAGCAACAGTTTTCTGTGAATGTCCAATAACATTAAGTTTGCTGTAACCAACGTTGATAAATCCGCCTCCCATATATCCAACAAGTCCGCCAATAAAGAGTGGGTCATCGCTTTTGTTGGTTGAGCCGGGATCACTTTCTGTGAGAGAGAATATTGTTTCTTGTCCTCTTTCTGTGACGCTGCCGCCTTGATAGTAAGCATATTCATCACTTTCAATCTGTGAAGAAAGATTGTCGGTGTATTTTGCACCAACCGCAAACAAACCGCCATAGTTTTCGCCGATAAGTCCGCCGGCAAAGAGATTTTTTGAAATGATGTAAGAAGGTGTTTCACGACCTGTTGAAGCATCAATTTCAAGTTGAGCATCATAAATGTAGGTGGAATTTCCAACATATCCAAACAAACCACCAACAATTTCGCCATAGATGTTCACCGAATTTGAAACGTGAATTTTTATGATGTCGCAATCACTTGATTTCAAACTGCCCTTATATTTAACATAATCATTATTAACCGGCTTTGTTATGTCAACATATCCCGCAATCGCACCCGCATAAGAGATTTTGCTTATATGTTCTTTAAGTGAGGCTTGATTTTGAGCCAAATTTCTTAAAACAGTTCCAACATGCTCTTCATTTTCATAGATTTTTTTGTTGCTTGAACTTGACGAACGCACTTCAATGTTTTGAGCCGTAACATCAATCATTTGGCTGTCACCCATCAAAATTCCAACAACGCCGCCCACAGTGTTCAAGCCATTGATAACAGTCATATCCAAACTGCCTTCACTTGATTCGGTTGGTGAAATTGTTATGGCAATAATTCTGCTGTTAACTGCAGTTCCTGCCAAAGCACCAATAGAGTTTGCGTGTGTGTTCCTGATTGAACTTACTGTGAAGTCCAAATTCATTACACATGCCCCATAAAGTTTTGCAAACAAGCCGTAGTTTTCAACGTCACGGCTGCTTCCAAGATTGATATTTAACATTGTGAAGCCGTTTCCGTCCAAAAGTCCAGAGAAGGTTTTTTCAGAAGTTAAAAGTTTCAATCTGTTTTGGGTGTCGGTCTGAGTGCTGTCCTGATTAACTTCACTCATATCAAGGTTGTTTACAATCCTATAATGGCCAAACACACTTGTGTCAGTGTAAAATTCTCTATAAGAAGAGATTGGTGGATTTGTAACATCCCCTGTTACTTTTGCAAATTCCTCAGCATTTCTTATTATAATTGGGTTAATTTCAGTTCCGTAAGAGAGGTCAACTCTCGTCATCGTTTCTTCGTCAATAATATTGGTGTTGTAGAAGAAAGATGTTACTTCTGTTTCCTGATTTGTTACTGAATATCTGTTTGAGAACGCAATTTTATTTGGGCTGACAAGTGCAAGACCATTGTCTGCAACATGCCATATTCCGTCATAATTTGGCTCCCCAGAGGAGTCTTGTCCAGAAGCAAAACTGAAACCATAGAAAATGTTTGCAACCTCTTGTTGTCTTGTTATGTTGTCATCAACAGGCTTAATTCCGCCAAGTTCCATTTGCTTCTTTGCATCGGTGGCAGATGTTTCATAATAATAGCACATATCGATAAGCCCGCTGTTTAAGTTGTTTTCATTGTCATCACGCCCAGAGAAAGGCATTTGTTTTGTGTCGCTTTCGTTTATTTCGCACGCAGAGAAACAAAGTGTAATCTCGCCTTCTCCTTCGTTGATGTAAACAAAGCCAGAAGCGAAACTTGCACCGTTGTTTGTGTTGTCAATAGCAATGTTTGCGTAAGAATTTTTAACTAATCCTGAATTGGTGTGAACAAAACCAGCCACATATCCCATAGAAGATATGCTTGTGCCGGTGTTGCGCACTCTCTTTTGCCCATCTTCGGTGTACTCTTTGCCTTCAACATAACTGCTTTGAACGCTGCCGCTGTTTTGAAGAACAAAACCAGCAGTTTGCGCAATATTTGAAAGAATCTGGTTGTTTATTTGAACTTTATCTGCAAAGCAAGCGCTCACATTGCCTGCATTTGTGCAAACAAAGCCAGCAACCTGCCCTTGCCCTGTGACAACAAAGGTGTCAAGCGATTTTGACCTAATTCTAAGGTTGTTTTCATTGCCACCAACTTTGTAGATATGTTTAATTTGCTCCCCACCAACACGGCTGTTTAATATGGCACTGTTGTTGGTCACAACAAAGCCGGCAACATTGCTTGTAACAACTCCGTTTTGCATTTGAATTGGTGTTCCATTTTCGCCATTTGTGTATCTCACAACAAGCCCAATATCGCCATTTTCTGCATGCAACTGCGAGCCCTGTTCATAATATGCCACAACTTCGCAGTTGTAAATCGTTCCATTGTTTTCAATAGCAAAGCCAGCGGCATTAACTGTCAAATTTCGCTGCCCCGCAATGTTAACATAAATCTGCCCGCCATTATATATGTTAACTTTCAAATTTTTAAGGGTTGATATTTCGCTTACAGTGTTAAACAGTGCATAATTAAGCGTTGTCTCCTCCTGTTTTGCAAAACTGTTGATGTGAATTGTGAAGCCGTTGCCGTCAAGGCTGTCAAAGTTTTGCGAAGAAACAGGAGAATA
>CANRMV010000125.1 GCA_947631875.1 uncultured Clostridia bacterium | reverse complement strand
ACACAAACAGTTCTTTCAAGACCCATGCCCGTGTCTATGTTTGGTCTGTTCAAAGCGGAAGCCTTTTCGCCAACCTTATCAACTCTGTATTGCATGAAAACATCGTTCCAAATTTCAAGATATTTTCCGCAATCGCACGCAGGTGAACAATTTTCACTACATTTTGGTTTTCCTGTGTCATAAAACATCTCTGTGTCTGGCCCGCAAGGTCCAACACCTCCGCCAAGTCCCCACCAGTTGTGTTCTTTTGACAAATAGAAAACATTTTCAACTCCGCAATTTTTCCATGCATTATAAGCAACTTCATCGCGTGGAGCAGTTTCGTCACCAGCAAACACAGAAGCAGCCAAACGTTCTTTTGGAATGCCAAGATATTCTTTGCTTGTTAAAAATTCAAAAGAAAGTTTAATCATCTCTTCCTTTGGGCAATCTCCCAAAAACCAGTTTCCAAGCATTTCAAAACAAGTGAGGTGTCCTGCATCGCCAACCTCATCAATATCACCCGTTCTTATGCATCTTTGCACATTGCAAAGGCGGTTGCCCTGAGGATGTTTTTCCCCAAGAAGATATGGCACAAGAGGATGCATCCCCGCAGTTGTAAACAAAACGCTTGGGTCATTCTCGGGAATAATTGAGGCATTTTCAATTCTTTTAAAGCCATGTTTTTCAAAAAATTTAAACCAAAGTTCTTTAATTTCTGTATCCGTTTTCATAATCAATCCTTATTTAAGAAAATCAAAATTTTTTTGTTGCCCATAAAAGCATTATATATAATAACAAAAAAAGACAGAAAAAACAAGTGTTTTTTGCTTTCAAACAAAAAAATACACACGCACATCAAAAATTTAACTTTTTTTGCCTCTTTACCAAAACTATCCAACAAAAAAGCCGCTAATTTTTTTTGCGACTTTCGTTTATTTTTTCAAATTCTGTAACCGCTTCGGTAATTCTGCTTTGTCTGTGTCTTCTTAAAGCACGCTCCAAAATGGAAGGATATTTTTGGTCTAGTTCATACTTGTCTATTGTGTTTGACATAGATTTCACAAACAACCGTCCAGCCTTTCGTTTATCAACTTGTTTTGCAACAATTTCGCTTGAATTGGAATTTTTAACAGCATACACACACTGTTTCACTCCCTTTCGTTTTTGCAGTTTTAGATAAATGTAAATAAGCACAAACACAATCAAAAAGGCAAAAGCAAAATAGATGTAATATTCGTTAAAGCCAGAAATGACAACAAAAAGCAGAAGCAGTGCAACAAAAAAGAGCAGCGAAAACCAAACAAAACGCAAATCATTTTTTGCTGTTTCAACAATGTTTTTTCCCTCATAAAACATCAAGTGGTATTCGCCCTCAACATTCTCTATGTTTTTAACGTTGATTTTTGCCATAAACCTTCCTTTTTACTATATAAACATATTAACATATATTCAAAAATTTTGTCAAGTATTTTATCTTTTTGTTATCTTCTTAAAATGTCGCCCTTCCTTAATGGCAACTTGCAAGGCACAAGAACTTTCTCTTGAACAACCTTTGCACTGTCAATTTTTTGCCCTGATGAGTTCAAAATTTCAAAAATTTCAAGTTTTTTTCGAAAAATTTTAGGATTTGGGCTTAAAATTTCAAGTTTTTCGCCGCATGAAAATTTATTTCGCATTTCAAGTTCCACACTTTTGCCGTCGCAATCTTTGGTCACAATGGCAACAAATTCGCTGTCTTGAACAGGCATGCTGTCCTCAGTGAATTGTTTCTGTTCGCCCTCAAAATAAAAACCTGTGGTGTAGTGTCTGTGGCTTGCTTTTAAAAGTTCATCTTGCAAAGCTTTGCTTGGCTTTTTTGGCAGCATATCCAATGCTTGCCTATAAGCATTCACAACCGTTGCAACATAATAAGCTGATTTCATTCGTCCTTCAATTTTTATACTGTCCACGCCGGCATCTTTAAGTTCTTGCAAGTGGTTTATCATATTCAAATCTTTGGAATTAAAAATGTAAGTTCCTTTTTCGTCCTCTTGCACTTCCAATTCATCTTCGCGGCTGACTTCTCTCACAAAATATTTCCACCTACAAGCCTGCACGCACTCCCCATGATTGCTGTCCCTTCCTGTCAAATAATTGGACAACAAGCATCGCCCAGAATATGCCATGCACATTGCCCCGTGAACAAAAACTTCAATCTCAACATCTTTTGGCACTTCTTTTCTTATCTCGGCAATTTCTTTAAGTGACAACTCTCTTGCAAGAATAAGCCTTTTAGCCCCAAGTTTTGCCATAAGTTTTGCCGAGTGACTGTTGATAATATTTGCCTGAGTGGAAACATGAATAGGCAGTGTTGGTGCATTTTCCCTAACAAATTCCATAACCCCAATATCCGCAACAATAACCGCATCAACATGAATTTTGCTAAGGAATTGCAAATAATCTTTCATCCCCTCAAAATCCTTATCCTTTGCAATAATGTTTAAAGTGACATAAACTTTTTTGTTGTTTGCGTGAGCAATTTCAACTGCCTTTTCAAGTTCCTCTTCTGTGAAATTTCCTGCAAACGCACGAAGTCCAAACCTGCCTCCTGCCAAATAAAATGCATCCGCTCCAAAATGCAAAGCGGTTTGAAACTTTTCAAAATTTCCTGCTGGCGCTAATAATTCCATAAAATCTCCTTTACAAAACAACTAAAAATTAAAATTTCAAAAATTACACAAAAAATATAAAAAATTATTAAAAAAATGCTTAAAAATTGCTAAAAATGTGTTTTTTTTGATTTTTTATTATTTTTATCTTATTTTTTGTATTTTCTTTTATCATTTTTTAAATTGCAACCACCGGTGATGCCGTCAGTGTCAAATCGGAAAGCCCGATGCCCGCCAAAATGTAATAGTAAGCAATCGAGCCAATCATTGCAGCGTTGTCAGTGCAAAATTTCAAATTTGGTGCAAACATTTTCACTCCCAAATTTGCACACATTTTTTCAAGTTTTTCTCTCACTGCCAAGTTTGCTCCAACTCCGCCGGCACTCACAAGTTTTTCCGCCCCAACTTTTTTTATTGCAAGCGAAGTTTTGTTTGCAAGTTCTTCAACAGCAAGATTTTGGAAAGACATCGCAACATCCGCTTTTGAAAATTCTTCGCCCTTTTGCTCTTTGTTATGCACAAAATTCACAACTGCGGTTTTAAGCCCACTAAACGAAAA
>CANRMV010000124.1 GCA_947631875.1 uncultured Clostridia bacterium | reverse complement strand
GGAGGCAGGATTTCAGCGGGCAGTGTATCCTGCAAACGAGGCGCTTGTTGTGGTGACGCCACATCTTTCAAGTATAAGAGATGCCGACAAAGTTGTTGGGCTTTTGTCCAACTTTAATCTTGAAAGCAAAGGGCTTGTCATAAACAGAATGAGGGGCGACCTTTTGCTTTCGGGCGAGATGATGAACATTGAAAGCATTGTCAAATCCATGAGCATTCCTTTGCTGGGAGTTATTCCAGAAGACGATTGCGTTGGCAAACTTTCAAGTGACGGGCGAATTATGCTTGATGGCGAAAGCGCCAGAGCGTTTACACTTCTTTCGGAAAATATTCACAATGGCTGCAAAAAAATTTATGATTGCACCTACAAATATCGTGGATTTTTTGGCTATTTTAAAAGAAATCTCAAAAAAATTGTGGATATGGACAGATTGGAGGAACTTTTGGTAAAGGACAAATTTTCAAACATCTCACAAGTGGCAGAAATTTTAAAAGAGGAGTTTTTGCCAATCGCCAAAAACTTTTTCCTTTTGGGTGGAGATGTTGTTGTGCGTTATAAAAGAGAGGGTGCAGGCTATGTTTTCAATATTGAAGTGCCTGCAACGAGAATAAAACCATTTGGAAACAGAATAGTTTAACATTTTTGATATAAAATAAATATTATAAAAAAAATTTATAAAAATTTGCGTTTTCTATTGACAAATCCCCCCCCCGTGATACAATCAAACTAAGGAGATGGATATGAAAAAGAAATTCTTTTTGATTTTGGCTTGTTTTGCCGTGATGTTCTTATCTTTGGGGCTTGTTGCCTGTGGAGAGAAAGAAGTTCCAACCTACAAAATCACGGTTGATGATGCCATTCAACATGGGAGTGTCAATGTGCTTGGCAGTGCCAAAGCGGGCGAGACGGTTTATGTTGAAACCGTTGCTGATGACGGATGGGCAGGATATTCAATTACATACAATTTTCACGAAGTTTTGTTGGACACTCATGGAAGAGGACATTTTGTTATGCCAGGAAGAGATGTCAAAATATCAGCAACATTTAGGGAACTTAGAACCATAAACACAACGGCAGAAAATGGGTTTATTGAAATCACTTCTCATCCAACCAAGAAGGCTGTTTTTGAACAAAATGTTGAAGGAAAAGTGACATGCAATAGTGGCTTTTCTGTTAAAAGTTTAAAAGCAAATGACCAGCCAATCACAGTTGGCACGAATGGCACGTTTTCGTTTGTTATGCCAGATGAAGATGTGAATTTGGTGGCTGAGTTTGCCAAGTTACACAGAGTTGAAGTTGGTGCAACAACAAATGGAACATTAAAATTGAGATGTAATGGCATTTTGGGAAGCAGTTTCAGTTTGATTGAAGGAAATGAAGTGGAAGTTGTTCCAACTCCAAGCGAATCATATTACAAAGTGGGAGAGGTTAAATACACAACTGGAAGCCAAGAAACGATTTTGCAAAGCCCTTACAGATTCACAATGCCAGAGGGTGATGTTGTGGTTACAGCAACATTTGTTGATATGAGAAAGAACATAATTTTGGGTGATGTTCAAAATGGCTCAATTCAAATCACCTCGCACACAAATATGAAGGCAGTGCCAGGTGAAACTGTTAGAGGAATAGTTATTACGGATGATACATATGACATTCAAGATGTTAAGGTGAACTCTCAAAGTGTGCAACTCAACAAAGAGACAGGAGAATTTTCGTTTACAATGCCAGATGGTGATGCCACAGTTGAAGCAACAATAGTTGAACATGTTTATGAAGCCGATGGCTTATACATTTGCACAAGCGCCAATTTTCAAGAAGAATACTATAAAAACAACTTCTTGTATTTTCACGATGGAAAAGTTGACATTGGGATTGTGAGCGATTATGAATATTTTGTTGGAAAAGATTATGGCTACACTTTAAACAAAAACGAAATTGAAGTGGAACTTGGAGATGTTGATGATGGCATTTCTCATTCGCAAAAAATATTGAAGAATGGAAATATTGAGATTGAAATTGAATTTGGCGAAGAAATGGGCACAATTGTTTACACCTTTGAAAAATACTTGGGTGAGGAAATAGTTTTGCAAAACGGCGAGTATTCCACAACAATGGGCACTGAGAATTTTCAAACGGTGCTTGAAAGTAATGGAAATCTTTTTATAATTGACAGCGAAGATGAAAAAGGTCGCGACTTGGGTGAAGTAAGTTTTTATGGTGATTTAATTATTATTAAAGGATATGACCAAAAACAACAAATTGTTGGGAAACTTACAAAAACACAAGACAACAGTTATAATATAGATGCGGTTATTTATTACTATGTTTCAGGGTATTATGACAATGTTTGGCATGATGGCTATTTATCTGTTGAAGACAGACCTATCAGTTTGACACGTGTCGGAGACTTTAATGCAAGTGAAGAAAAACTTTATGTTATACAGTCTGTGTCAAGTGGAGAACTTGCAGATTTTCAAAAGCAGTCGTTTGTTGTATTTAAAGGAGAGTTTGTTACTGTTGGAATACAAATTTATGAAGATTTCTTTAAAGGGTTCTATTATAGACAATATATTCCTTATACAACGGCTGAAAATGGAAAAATTAAGGTTGAGTTGCGTTTTGATGGGACTGAATATACTTTAAAAATGGAAGCAACTATTGAAGACACCGAATTAAAGTTTGATTTTAATGAAGCACAATACGTTTTTAAACTTGACACGAATTCTCAATCAGTAGAAAGTGGAGTTGAATACAAACTTGGTGGATATGTTGACCCATATTATCCAGAAGACCCAATAGAAAGAGACTGGTTGTTTATGTATAACTCAGAAAGATTGGAAATAAATATTTTCTATTATGACAACGATTATAATGGAGATAGATATAAGTGGTGGGGAGCTTACCAGTATAATCGAGTTAAGGTGTTTGGAGATAAATTTATATGCTTTAATGAAGAACTTATCAACAATATTGTGGTCGGGACAATTAGCAATTTGGAAGGGGCAATACAACTTCATGGATGTGAATATCAAGGAGAAGTGGAACATTTTGTGTTTACTTGGACTTTGACAAAATAATAAAAATGCAAATAAAAAATGGCGAAAGCCATTTTTTTGCTTATGTTTTTTAAGTCACTAAGTGGTGGCGGCAGGATTTTTTATACTCGTTTAGAGTTGTGGCGGCGATTGAAAAATGTTGCGGGG
>CANRMV010000123.1 GCA_947631875.1 uncultured Clostridia bacterium | reverse complement strand
CATCGCCAAGTGGTAAGGCAAAGGTCTGCAAAACCTTTATTCCCCAGTTCGAATCTGGGTGGTACCTCCAAACGCGCCCCAAAGTTTTCTTTGGGGCATTTAATTAGCCGGTGTGGCGGAATGGCAGACGCATGGGACTTAAAATCCCAAGTTCGAAAGGACGTGTGGGTTCGACCCCCACCACCGGCACCAAAAAAAATTAATATAATTTTTCTCTCGAAAAAAACACTTGGTTTAATGCCAAGCGTTTTCTTTTTTTTGTGTTTTTTGATTATTTAACTTTTTTCCAAACTGAATATGCAGAAAGCACATTCCAACTCAATTCGTTGCCTGTAAATCCGCGAGCAATATTGAATTTTCTGTGAGTGCAAAGCCAAAGTGCGCTTGTGTCAGTGAATGTCACTGTGCTAAGTTTTGTGCAGCCTTCAAAAGCATTTAAACCAACATACATAAGTTCTTGGTTCAAAGTTACGCTTTCAAGATTCTCGCACCCAACAAATGCTCCTTCCACAATAACAGTTGTTCCTTGTTTAACGCTATAAGCCCCCGACAAAGTCTTTTCGGCCTCAACCAAAATCTTTCCGCCAAGATAAAGCACCCGGCCTTTGTTGGTAGCTTCACAATCATCCCAATTTGTTTCATTGTTAAGATAAGCCGTGCAGCCCAAAAGAACATCTTTGCCCACATAGGATACATTGCAAACGCCCTCTTCAAAAGTTATGCTTGTGAGGCTCGTGCAGTTTTCAAATGCCTCTCTTCCAATGTAAACCAAAGTTTTTGGAAGGATGATACTTGTGATGCCCGTTCCTCTAAATGTTCCAGAAGGAATATGTGTGATTACATGTTTAACTTTTTCGGGGTCAGTCAAATCAATTTCACCTTCGGCGTTGTCAATTTGCAAGCCTGTTTCGCCATAGCAAAGAGGGCTTGAATAGTCATTAACAAAGGTGATTGCAAGCCACTGATATATGTCGCCCGTGAACTTAACGGTTGCAAGTTTTGTGCAGTTTAAGAATGCGTCCGCATCAATGTGCGTAAGAGATTTTGGCAGTTGAATTGAAACAAGTTCTTGGCACTCTGAAAAGGCGTTGGCAGCGATTGTCAAAGTGTTTTCTTTAACTTCTATGGCTGTGTTTGAATAAGTTCCGTCAGCCCCAAGCACTTGTCTTGCTTTGATAAGATGTTTGCCAAGATACAAGACATCTCCGCTCCAATGCGAACTCTCATTTGTGAAGCCGGTGTTGTAAAAAGCGCGAGGTTTGATGTCCTCAACCAAGTCGCAAATGCTTATTTCATTTAAAGCAGTGCAATTTGCAAAGGCATATTCCCCAATAAATCTAAGTGACTGTGGCGCTTCAAAACTTACAAGTTCTGGGCAGTAATAAAAGGCATAATCCTCGATTGTTACAAGTGCCGAATCCCCGTCGATTTCAACATTTTTTAAGTGACGGCAATCGCTGAATGCGTGATTTTTGATTGTTGTTAAGGTTCCTGGCAAGATTAAAGTTTCCATGCTGCTAAAACCAATAAAACTTTGTGCAATTGTCACATCAAACTCTGTGTCACGATAATTGCCCTCTTCATCAAGAACTTTGTGTTTTGCTTTGATAACAATATGCTTTGTGCCTGCTTTCAAAACTCTGTCACTTTTGCTGACAATGGCATGATTTCCCGAAATTTCATAATTAAGTCCATCATATTGGCAAACTGAACACAAATTGCTTTCACTAAAATCATGGTCTCCATCGGCTTGTTTTTCACAAAGCGAGCAAACCCCTGCGTGTTTCTCGTCCGTGATTTTCGAAACAACCCAAACGTGTTTCAGTGCTGTGCCCTGCTCTTCCGTTCTTTTCACAAGTTGGCATCTGTCGCAAGTTTCAATGGTGACAGCATTCTTTTCGCACTCCGCTTTTTCATGAGTTGTTGAAATTTGATGTTTTTCAGTTTCTTTATCATGGCAAACTGAGCATTCGTGATAGTGCATAGTTGGGTCTATCTCATATTGCAACCAATTTCCCCATTTATGTCCAACAGATTGCGCTCCCTGTTCAGTGAAAGAATTGAAGCAAACTTTGCACGCCCTTTTAACCTCTCCCGGCGTTGTGCAAGTTGGGAGCGTTGTTGTTTCCACCATGTCGCACGCCTGAGTTTCTGTGTGTCCACAACCGTCTCTTTGGCAAGTGCGTTTGTGTTGAGCATTTTGGGTTGATGTTGTGTTGTCAAATTCCCACGCCCCATAATTATGCTTTAATGCCGACCCCGCAACCGTTATTATTCTTTTTGCCTTGCAAGTTGGGCAAGAATATTCGTGATAAGCATCCTTTTCGCATTTTGCAACATAATAGTTGTATTCAATAGGGCATCTTTCCTCAACAGTTTCCGCACACACAGAACAAATTTTGTTGTGTCTTGAAATTGTTGAAGGCCTGCCTGGCTCATAGAACGCAACATTTTCATATGTCCAAGTGTGGCCATTCGCCTTCGCCAAAATTTTTTCGTGAACACTGCCGCATTTGTCACAAGTGAGTTCTTGATATTTTGCCTTTGTGCAAGTGGCATCAATCACCTCGCCCTCTTGAAGAGAACATTCTTCGTCTTCGGTGGTATGCCCGCAATTTGTGCATCTTTGATGATGTTTATGAGTGTGATTTTGAGAGGTTTCGTCTGCAACAATCACCTCTTCATACACATAATTGTGTGCCAATTTATCAAACGTTTCATGAGTCACCTCTTCGCCGCAAACAAAGCAAGTGCCATATCTTCTGCCCTCGTGGCTGCAATCAGGCAAATCGGTTTTTTCGTCTATGTAAGTGTATTCAACAATCTCTTCCTCATGGCAGTTTTGGCAAGACCTTTTATGTTGACCAATCGTGCCCGAGTGAGCATCCCACGCGCCATATTCATGTTCAAGTTTTGCAATAGTTTCAATTTCTGGATGCGAACAAACTTTACAAGCCCTTTGTTTGTAACCTTCCTTTTGGCAAGTTGGTTGAGTTATTTCCTGCCATTCATCAAAGTCATGCCCTTTTGCGGCAATTTCTTCTGGTTCTTGAAGAGTGATGTGGCAAGTTAAACACTTGATTTCTTCGGTGTGACCAACTGTGGTGCAAGTTGGTTCAACATGTTCCTGCGTAACTTCCGGCGTGTGCCCAAGTTTGGCAAGTTTAACAGTGAAAGTTTGCCCACAGGAGTCACAAACACCTGTGCGATAG
>CANRMV010000122.1 GCA_947631875.1 uncultured Clostridia bacterium | reverse complement strand
GGAAGTTAAGTCCTTTATTAATGATCTTTTGGAAGATCTTTTTTCTACAAGCGATTTTAAACTGGTAGATATAAGTCATAATGACAAATGTTGGCGGAACCATTTTGATGAAAAAGCAAATAGACACAATGAAGAAATCCCTAAAGATGAAATAATTGATGAATATTCAAGAAAATAAAATTTTTTCAAAATATACGACGAACTTCAAGGCGCGTATAAATAGATATCCGGGTGACGTTAAAATATTTGGCGAGTTTGACGGCATGCTTATCAAAAACGATTTTTCTATTAAATGTGACAAGTTGATGTTTACAAATTTCTTGTCTAAATATGGCAACAAAAAACAAAAAGATTTTCTCAGTCAAATAAAACAAGACTCTATTGATAAAAATGTCCTTTTAAATAAATTTGATATAGATATCTTACGTGAGATTAATAAAAAAGAGTGTGCACGATTAATTAGCATTGTTAACACTTATGGCGAATCAATTTCAAAAATTGGAGATTTAATAAAATGTAAATATAAAGCCGAGAAATCTTGCCAGCTGTATGTCAAAATAAATCATGTTGATAATATAGTAGAAGTAGTTTTAATTGATGTTCATCATTTGGGGTTGCCGGCAGATAGAAAAGTTGGGAATCGAATTTTACATAAAGATTTACAAAAACAATATGATGCAGTGAAAAATTGTCAACAAGACATAGCTGATTTTTTAAAGCAAGCATAAATGTTATAGCTTGCTTTTTAACATTTTGTAATCTTGTATTTTGATACCAGCTATGAATATGTATATTTCAATGATAATAAAAAACTGATAAGATGAAAGTGATTTGTTAAAAACTTTATTGTTTTTCAATTATTACTTATCTCAAATTCAGTTTTGCGGTCATATATTTCACTTAGAAAGTTTGTCAAGTGCTATGAGCTTTTTAGGGAACAAACCCAATTTTGTCGTGTTTTTGCAGATTTATTTTTTATCAACCATATTATTTCTCCAAAGCCCTATCCCTTCTTTGTAATAATTGTGTGCTTTTTATATAATGCAACACTGCAAAATCTAATAAATGTATTCTCCAAGGCTGTAAGGAGCCTATGGGTTGTTCAATACACTTGTCAAAGCTCGTTTTACCCTGTATAGCACAAAATTCACTCATTTCTTCCTCGCTAGACTCACCAAAAATATCATAACATACACTATCGATTTTAACAAATTGGTGGGAGTAATTTCCCGCTTTAATCATCGTTAATTCACTTTCGGGGAACAATTCACAAAGTAAATTAGCAATAGAACCACATGCGCCATTAGTATAAGCAAAATTTACCAATTCTTTTGCCGTTTGAATGTCAATTTTACCCTTGAATTTGGTCATTAAGTAATCAATGTTTAGTTGCTTGACAATTTCAATTATCTGCAATATATTTTTATGAGTTGATTGGTCAGCACCTATATAAAGGTGTAATTTTTCAATTATGTCTTTTATTTTTCCATAATAAAAATCTTTTTCTTTTTCAAGGATTTCTTCTGCGCTTTCCAATCCGTCTGGGCGTGATAGTAAGTCATAATCATTTGCAATAAAGCTGGCAAACCATTGAGAAACTTCCCAACCCAATTTTTTTGCAATTTTCTCAAATTCTTTCCAAGTCATAATATTATGCATGTTAGCACCCCTTTCTAGAGTTTTATTCTACCACAAATTTAATCTTATTTCAAACCTTTAGACAAACTTCCAAAGCAATCATAAAAAATACGCACCCATTTTTAGGGCTCGTATTAGTTTTACTTGGTGGGAAAAGTGGGTTTTCATAAGAATTTATAACAAAAAACGATAAAGTGTTTTTATCAGCTCTTTTTGGCGGAGAGTTGGTGAGTATATACGAAAACTAACATTTATAAAATCCTATTATTAATTTATAGGTACAATTTGCAAGTATATTGTTTGAGTTCTGCGCATTGTTAAAGGGATAAAATCCATAGAGAAAGTAGGTGTATCATAAAGCGCCAGATTAAACCATAAAAAATTGTCCACTGTTGAATTTGAAAAATCTTGATTGTTTGAATATTGTGCTATGTATTTGCTTGTATCATACCCCAATAAAGCAGCTAAATCAATGCCGTCATCTTTCATGTCGGCTTTTATCACTCTATCATACTCATCATTTTCACACTCTAAAACAATTTCTATATCAGTCTTTGTGCAAGCCATTGCTGAACAAATCACACTTGACAGTCCAAGCACACAGGCCACAGAGATAAGTAAAACAAACAAGAATTTAGGTGTTGTGGAGTTCTCTTTTTGGGTTGACTTTTTCTTTCTTGCGAAATAAATAATAACTTCAATCATGCCAACCAAACAGCCTAATATCAGCCCACCATAAAAGGCTTGTAAATGTAAATCTTGCAAAAGTATAACAGGCTTTATTCCAAAGCCAATTCCACCACCTGTTTTGTCGAAAAAACATAATCTTAAATATTCAATTATCAGCACAACTGCGCCAAGAATAATATTTGTTTTGTTTCGATTGTATATAAATGATATTGCCCAATCAACCAAGACAAAACCAACCATTGCAAACCAAATAATAGATGAGCCAGTCCAACATATAGTTGGATTTAATAATACGACAAGCATAATGCTGCCGACAAATGAAAGTGCCAATGTCAATCCCAGAAACGCAAAAGTTCCATATTTTCTTTCAATGTATATTGCACAAGGTAGCAAACTTACCATATTTAGCAATATGTGTTCCCAATTAGAGTGAGCGAAATCACCGAAAAAAGTGCCTGCAATTATTTTGTGAAATGACGAGTTATTAAACCAAGAATTTGTATTGACAGATATGTTCCCCCAAATGACAAAAATTAAAATACTGATAGCAATAAAAATTATTGTTCCAGTAAAAAAATAGTTCCTATTATACCATTTCAGTTGCTTTTTTTTGTCATCTATGAATTTCATAATTCTCCTTTTATTCTATAACATTCAATTTCCTTTGCTTTGTTTTTTTATTATTAAAGATTCTATTTGATAGAACAGGCTAAAAAGTAATCCCCAGAAAAATCCCGCAAAGTGAGCACTATTGTCTAACAGATTTTTAGGCCAATAAGTTATGTCAAGCAATCCGTCACCTATCCAACACATACTAAAAACATAAATTAAAACTATCACTATTGCGCCAAGAATTATGTTTGTGAGATTTCTTTCGCTTTTTCT
>CANRMV010000121.1 GCA_947631875.1 uncultured Clostridia bacterium | reverse complement strand
GTGATGTTAGAATAAAAACTGTTAACAATGGCTCGGAAACCTATCTTCAAAGCAACAGAGGCGTTTATCAGGTTTCAAACCATTCAAATTTGAAAGTGGAAATCAGTGCGGGCGATTATGGTGTGGACTTTTCAGACCTTAATGTGGTTGTTAACGGGCAAACCCTGAAAAGAGATGTTGACCTTTTTGACACCAACAGGCAGCACGACAAATACAGTCCTATTCCAGATAAGGGAAATTTGTATTATGGATATTTTTCAATTCCTTACATAGAAAATGATGTTACTGTAAGATTATTGAATGTTAAAAAAGTTATAACAACTTTTGCATTTGAAGTTAAGGACGTGGAAAAATTGGAAGAAAGCGAGACGAAACTCAAACAAACTCAAATCAACGTTTCAAGCAACGAAGAAGAGGATTTTGTTTCGTTATATGATTTTGTGACGGGAGAGTTCAACACTCTTACAAGAGAGTTTGATTTGACTGCCGAACCAGAACTCAACTCTTACAGAACTTTCCGTTTGAAGTTTGATGGAATTGATCCTTTTGCTTTCAACTATGGCTGTCCATTCACATTGATTGATGGCGAGGACGAAATTGAACTTGATCTAAATGACAACTTTATAAAGTGGGGGGATGAATATATTTTAGATCTTGGAGCCAAAAATGTTGGCGCTGAGGCAACCTACACAATTAATGTTGATTTTTCACAAGTTGATTACAGAGTGTTTGACATTAAATTGCCACAAGACAATCAAACATATTCTGTCACGTCTTCGGCAAGCGCCGTTACTGTGGAAGATATAGACAGTTGCGTTTTTGATGTGACAAAAAACATAACAGAGGCTGCCAATGGAGTTGTTGTAAATTATGACAATATGCAAATTTTGGCAAACGGCACTCCACTTGTTGAAAAAGAGGGGCACTATGTTTTTCCTGAGGAATTGAAAACTCCAAACCAAACCGAGATTCCACAAGATTGGTTTGAAATTTCTGTGACAGGAATAACATACACAAAGGGCGAAGAGATGTTGGAGCCTGTTGTGCTTGATGTAACTTTCAGCAACACTGTGTTAACGCAAACGTCAATGGTGGCACAATTTGGCGGGGTTGATGCTGACGGTCAAAACCAAAAAGTGTTTGGTGTGAATGAAGAGGGGGCACCAACTGCACTTGAAGGACAAAAATGTGTGCTTTCATGGGATTATATATTTGATTTGAACATAAACAAATACAGAACATATATGGACTTTAAAGATGTTGCGGTGATGTTGAAAAACGTGGAAGAGCCTCTATTTAATTTAAAAGATATTTTGCCAGAGGACAACGCTTCTCTTCAAGATAATGTTTTCACCTACACAAAAAGCATTCAAGCGGAGACATCATCAGATGTTTCAGAAACAAGAGAATACACTTTAAAGGCAAAATTTAATGTCCAAACGGGCGTGTTCGACCATTTTGATTTGCAATTTTCTTGCCATCTTGATGCAACAGAATTTGAATTTGTGGTTAAAGAATACACAAAAAATATTGATGTTTCCTCTCAATTAAATGATGATCAAATAAGTGTAAGATGTGCCATTTTCACTCAAAATGATGAAATGATCAGTGAAAATTGGAGAGATTTGGGCAGCGAAACGATAACATTTGCTGTCAATGCAAACCAAATTGTTGCCTTTGAAATCACTTTGGATCAATATCAACTTATTAATCCATCTGACCTGATTGTTGAGGATGAAATTTTGGGCGAAAAATATAGTGATGGCGAATTTTTTGAAGTTGAGGGCGGAAAGCGCGGATTTATAATTAAGTTTATTATTTCAGATATATATCTTACTTCCAACGGACCTTTTACACTTATAAAAGGAACAATGTAATATTAACCACAAAAAAATCAAAATGTTTCTTTCGGCAAGAATATAAAAAAAGCGTCAAACTGATTGACGCTTTTTTTTACTGACACGCAGTTTTTTGGTGGAGATGAGCGGGTTCGAACCGCTGACCCTCTGCTTGCAAGGCAGATGCTCTACCAGCTGAGCCACACCCCCATATTGCTATTGCATTTTAGCACAAATAAAAACCAATGTCAACAAAAAACCAAAAAAAATTAAAAATAAACTTAAATTTGTTTATTTGTTTTAAAAAGTGATAAAAGTGATGATATTTAATGACAAATTATAAATAAAAATCCACCAGCCTAGCTGGTGGTTTTTCATAGTAACGGGTATAACCCTACTTCAAAGGCAGCACGAAATCGTGCGTAGCCTAACTCTGCCTCATTGCAAATCTTACATCATTTCTTAAATGGGTCGTTCAATTCATATATCGTCATCTGCTCCATTTCTTTATCTTCTTTTAATTGATTTGCAATGTATTCTTGTATTGCTTTCTTATTCTTTCCTACGGTATCGACATAATACCCTCTACACCAAAATTCCCTATTCCTATATTTGAATTTCATATTCGCATATTTTTGGTATATTAATATACTGCTTTTCCCTTTGAGATACCCCATAAACCCAGCTACGCTGAGTTTTGGTGGTATCTCAACCAACATATGTACATGGTCTGGGCACACCTCTGCCTCAACTATGTTAACTTCTTTCCATTCGCACAAACTCCTTAGAATTGCTCCTATCTCCAATCGCTTTTGTCCAAAAAATACTTTTCTTCGATATTTGGGTGCAAAAACTATATGATACTTGCAATTCCAAGTCGTATGTGCTAAACTATTTGTGTCTTGATGTTTCATGACAAAAAATCCTCCTATGTTTATTAAATTTGTTTAGGCTACAAGTTTATTTTAACATAGGAGGTGTTTTTTGTCTATACTCATCGGTAAACCTAAAATGAACCCCCAGACTATCTGGGGGTTTTAAATACCAAAAAAAAGAAGGCTTATGCCTTCTTTTGAAATTTGCCATCTTTTTTGTGAACAACCACATTGGCGTCTTGCGAAGAGGAAAGTTGTTTAACTCTTGTTATTGCTTCTTCTTTGGTTTGAAAAGATGCAATTATTCTTTTTGCGCCATCTTTTTTTATAAGCCATGTTCTTGACCCTTTGTCATATGAAACGCGATAAACATCTCTTTTCTCTTCCTTAACAGCAGGTTTTGCTGGTGCCTTTTTTGCGGCCGGTTTAGTTTCGGTTTTCTTTGTGGCAGGCTTTGTATCTGTCTTTTTTGCGGCAGGCTTTGTTGTTGATTTTGTTTG
>CANRMV010000120.1 GCA_947631875.1 uncultured Clostridia bacterium | reverse complement strand
ACAATCGCCATGATAACCACGTTTGCACCAATTTTAATTAAGAATAAGAGGGGACAAATTATAAATGTCAACTCGCAGAGTGGTGTTGAAACAGAAGAGTTTTGCCCTGTCTACAACGCGTCAAAACATGGCGGATATTATTATCGCAAGGCAATTCAACGAGATTTGGCGAAACACAATGTAAAAATTACAGATGTTTGCCCGGGGCTTATTGATACCGATTTTTACATTCGAAACAATGACAAACTGCCAAACGAAGTGATGAAACTCGGGCTTTCTGCCGAAGAGGTAGCAAAAACAATAAAGTATGTTTTTGACCTCCCGCACGAGATTACCATACCAAGCATCGAGGTTAGAAATATCAAAAACTTTTAAAAGAACTATATGACTTTATAAAAGTATTAAGCTTTTTGAAAAAGCAGACAAGGAGAGTATGTGAACAAAGGAATTAGTTTTCATTTTGGATATGTGTTAAATCCAACAGAGCAAGCAAAGATGATAAAAGATCATGGTTTTAATGTTGTTATTACATCAGGCGACAAAAGATTTGATAAACAAAACGGCAAATTAAAGAAACAAATAAAATTGTTCAAAAAAAATGGACTGGGACTGTCAAGTTTGCATATGGCATATAAGTCAGAAGATTTGCCTGAATTTTTTAAAGGTGGTAGAACAGGCAAAAAACTCGAAAAAAAGCTGAAAAAAGACATAAAGAATGCAAATAAATTTGGTTTTTCATGTGTTGTTGTTCATCTTCAAGGGGAGCCAAGTGATATTGGGTTTGCAAGATTAAAAAGACTTTTAAGCGTTGCACAAAAATACAATATCCCACTCGCGATTGAAAATTTAGACAACAAGGAACTGTTTGTGGAAACTTTTAAGAGAATTCAACATCCATATCTGAAATTTTGTTATGACATTGGCCACAATAATTGCTTTGATCCAGATTTTGACTATCTTCAAATGTATGGAGATAAACTTATTTGCGTGCACCTGCACAGTAATGACGGGACAACTGATATGCATACTTTAAATAAATATGGAAACATAGACTGGGACAAATTTGCTCGTAAGCTTGCCCTACTTAAAAAGGATGTAAATCTTGACTATGAAATAATGATGAGATATAGGCAAAATGAAACCCCCGAAGATGTTTTGGCAGAAGTCATCACGCAGGCCACTCACCTTGAAAAACTGATTGAAAAATACAAAAAACAATTTTCAAGTTCACTGTAGATGTTGGGCGAGTTTGCATTAGTGGCATACATGATGTAAGATTTGTTAAAATCTATCAAACTATATGCAGTTCAACAAAAAAGACGACTAAGTCAAGCCGTCTTTTTTGTTGTTGAAATTGGTGCAACCGAGCAGATTTGAACTGCCGACCTATTTCTTAGGAGATATGTCGCAAGCAAATTGTTTGATATTTGTATGAAAAATATATAAAATTGCTTTAAATTTTAATCGTTATTTTTAATTTTATGATATAATAGGCTTATTAAAGGAGGAGGTTATGAAAAAATTAGTTGCATATTTTAGTGCAAGTGGCACCACAAAAAAGGTGGCACAGAGGCTCTCAAAGGTGGCGGATGCCGACCTGTTTGAGATTTTGCCAAAAGTGCCATACACAAATGCGGATTTAAATTGGATGGACAAAAAGTCGCGTTCTAGTCTTGAAATGGCAGACAAAAGTTCTCGTCCAGAAATCTTACACAAAGACTTGGACACATCAAAGTACGATGTCATCTTTTTAGGTTTTCCAATTTGGTGGTATGTTGCACCGACAATTATCAACACATTTTTGGAAAGTTATGACTTTTCTGGCAAAACCATTGTTTTGTTTGCAACATCCGGCGGAAGCGGGTTTGGGCAAACAGTTAAATTCTTGAAATCCAGTGCACCAAAAGCCACAATCAAAGAGGGCAAACTTTTAAACGGCAATCCAAGTGAAAGCGCACTTAAAGCATGGCTTGAAGGGTTAAAGATTTAACACCAGAACAAATTCTTAAGGAGTAGAAAATGCTCGGCACGGCAATTAGTTTAACAGCTATAAACATATTGCAATATTCACAACTTAACGAGGATGATTTTGAATTCTTAAAACTAGATGCAGTAAAGAATGACTTTTTGCAAACGATAAAAAGGCTTGGCGATTTCGAATTATACAACAAATACAAAAATATTGTTAAAGGGATAATAACTAAAGACCAATTAATTTCAGAAATAGACAAAACAGAGCAAGATTTAGCCAAACAGAATATAGACCAGCAAAAAATCAAAACCAAATGTGCGTATCTAAGGCGTGGCCTTATGGCGACAAGAAAGGGGTGTCAAAAGACCTTAAGCCGTTTAAAAAATGACATCGATATATTAACTCCCTGCAATGAAGGAAAGATGGCAATCACCATATTAAAGTATGATAACGATGGTCAGGTTTTACCTTTATTTAAGACTCAACAAGGGCAAAAAGAAACCTTTGTTGATGAAAACGGTGTTCAACGCTATAAAATCAATCAAGATGTTTTAAATTTTTCGGACTTGAAACAATATTGCAAATTTGCAAAAACAAACAACTTGAAAATTCACGGTCACACAATTCTTTGGCATGAAATGGTGCCATGTCAATTTAAAGAACTTGCCGAAAGTGACATGCCACAAGAAATGAAGAAAAAACTCACCCTTGATTTTTTGTATGGTTATATGAAATGTTATGCGCAAAATATTCAAAAAAGTGGAGTGAATTTAGAAAGCATTGAAATATTGAATGAAATAGCCAATGATGACGAGAATAGTGGTGATTATTTAAGAAAGTCTATTTGGCGTGATTTAATGGGTGATGATTATTATATAGATGTTTTAAGGTTGGCAAAAAAGGCATTCCCAGACACAAAACTTTTTTACAATGATTTTAACGAGTTTTTTCCATATAAAAGAAAAAACATGATAAAAATTATTGAACATATTCAGGCGATTGAGAAAAAGGAAGGAGTGCAACTTTTAGATTGTGTAGGGTTACAATGTCACCTCTATGGCAATGAATTGGATTACGCTGCAGGCTTTGAAGAGGTTATAAACGCCACGCAAAAGGGGTCATATCCTAAAGAGGTGAGGGTATCCGAACTAGATTCTGCCCCTTGTGGTAATCTTGAGTGGCAACAAAAACAAATGGAAGAAGTTGTTAAGGCGGCAGATGAAAATCAAATCCAAAACATATGCTTTTGGAACTTTGCCGAACAATTTACAGATTCTTTTGAAGAGGCAACCGGCAGTGGTGTTGT
>CANRMV010000119.1 GCA_947631875.1 uncultured Clostridia bacterium | reverse complement strand
GAGAAATTGTTTTGAGGAGGGAAACATTATGAAAACTTGCTTTATTGTTCATGGCAGTTTTGGAAACAACAAAGAGCATTATTTGCCATGGCTGAAACAAAATATGGAAGAACTTGGCTATAAGGTGATTATGCCTTCCTATCCTATTGGGGGGGGGTATTCAGTGCTTTGATGCTTGGAAAAAAGTTCTGGACAAGCACAAAAAGTTAATCAACAAGGACACAATCTTTGTTGGAAGAAGCATTGGCCCAATTTTTATTGTGAAATACCTTCTTGAAAACAATCTGCACATAAAAGCGCTTTTTAGTGTTAGTGGGTTTAATAACTTTTTTTCTGGTCATAGCGAATTTGATTCTGTGAACGAGAGTTTTTATGTTGACGATTTAAGCGGCTTTAAAAAACTTTGTGACACAAGAATTTGCATAATTTCTGAAAACGACCCTTTTGTTAAACTTGATTACTTAAACGAGTTTGCACATGGGATTGATGCCAAAATTGTGAACATTAAAGACGGCGGACATTTCAACACGGCAAGTGGCTACACCACCTTTGAAAGATTGTTGGATTTGATAAAGAAAACAGAAGGAGTTTAAATCATTTTGGTTTAAACTTTTTTTGTGCTATAATGATTGCATGGGCTACATAACTTGGTTTGGAACTGCAAGCATTTTGATTGAAGTGGACGGCGAAAAGATACTTTTCGACCCATTTTTTCGCATGAACAAGAAACTTGAAAAAACGGACATGGGCACCTTTACTGATGTGGATTACATTTTTAACACGCATCCCCATTTTGACCATTTGAGAGATTTGCCGGAAATTTTAACCAAAACAAACGCCAAATTTTATGGCACGCCAACATCCTATCTTCGTCTTGAAACGCAGGGTGTGGATGTGGACAATAAAGTTGAAATTTTGTGCCCGCATGATGAAGTGAAAACTGCCAAAACGCAAATAAAAACGCACAGGACTTTTCATGTTAGAAACGATGTTGGAATTATTTTAAAAACTGCCGCAAGAATACTATTTTTGTGGGAGTTTAAGAGGGCATTTAGGATTTTGAAAGAACACAACAATTTTAGAATGGGCGGCGACATTTTGGCGTTTGAAATAAGAGCGGAGAACAAAACAATTTTGCTTTTTGGCTCTGCTGGCTTTGATGAGAGGGCGAAGTTGCCCCAAAATGTTGACATACTCATTTGGCCTTATCAGGGCAGGCTGAATATGCTTAAATATTCTTTGCCGATAATTGAGGCAATCAAGCCCAAAACGGTTGTTTTGGACCATTTTGACGATGCTTTTCCGCCAATCACGGGAAAAGTGGATGTTAAAAAATTTGTTGAAACCATGCACAAAAAGCACCCAGAAATTGCCGTGATTGTGCCAAAATATGGTGAAAAAATTAAATTTTAGGAAAAATTGTGAAAATTGTTTGGTTTTAAAAAATAAAAATGTTAAAATTAGGCGTTAAAGAGAGATATGAGAATTAAGTTTAAATTTGGCAATTTGTATAAAAAAATTAAACTGATGCTTTACAAAAGCATGTTTAAGAAAATAAAAGACAACGGTGAAAGTTTAACCACAACTGAATACCTTTGCCTTGAATGTATCTATCTTATGAACAAGCCAACCATCACAGAATTTGCACAATTTTTGGATATTTCTTCGCCAAATGCCACCTACAAAATTAAAACTTTGATGAACAAAGGCTTCCTTTCAAAAGAGAAGTCAAAAAAAGATGGCAGAGAATATAGGCTTGTCCCAACGCAAAAGTTTTTTGATTTCTTTGAAAATAAAGATGAAATGGACGAGATAAATGGCTTGCGTGACAATTTCAACAAGCATGAAAACAAACAATTTGACAAAATTTTAAAACTTATGGAAGAGGTGTGAAACCTCTTTTTTATTTGGATTTTTAATTTGAAAAAGCGGGGAAACCAAAAGGAAAGCATAAATTTGCTAAATCTGCAAGTGAAAGCCAAACGAAAACACTAAATTTGCAAGATTAAGTCCTGAATTTGTTTGGCAAGGGCGGTGGCAGTTGAAAGAACGGGATGTTCAACCATTATGCGCACTTTGTCCTCTGTTCCGCTGGCACGCACCAAAACTCTTCCGGCGGGTGAAATTTCGCTGACAATTTTGTTGATTAAATTTGTTAAGTTTTCATTGTTTATCACTTTGATTTTGTCCTTAACCACCATGTTTATGTTTGCCTGTGAAAGCATCTTGGCATCAAAAAGTTGCGACAGTGTTTTGCCCGTCTTTTTTATTATTTCACAAATTTTCAGCGAGGTTAAAATTCCATCTCCCGTTTGTGCATATTTGCGAATTATTATGTGTCCAGATTGCTCGCCTCCAAGCATTAAATTCATTTTTTCCATTGCTTCAATAACATATTTGTCGCCAATATCTGTGCGAATTAAATTGATTTTGTTTCGATTTAAGCCAACCATAATTCCGCTGTTTGTGTGGCTTGTGCCAACCACCGAATTGGCATATAATTCACCATTGGATTTTAGGGAATTTGCCAAAATGTAAAGAAGTTTGTCGCCATCAAAAATTTCACCATTTTCATCCACTGCCAAAACCCTGTCGGCATCGCCATCATAGGCAAAGCCAAGTGTTGCACCTGTTTTTTTAACCGCATTCACAAGATTTTCGGGGTGCAAAGAGCCACAGTTTGTGTTGATGTTTTTGCCGTCATTTCTGCAAGCAATTTTGTGAACTTTTGCCCCAAGACTTTTAAACACCTTTGGCGCAATTTTGTAACTTGCTCCGTTGCTGGCATCTAAACACACGGAAAGCCCTTCAAAAGAAGCATCTGTGCTTGAAAGGAGGTGATTTATGTATTTTTCTTCCAATTTTGCATCAAAAGAAAAACTTCCCGTTTGAGTGCAATGATGTGTGCTTTCAAAAAAGTTTTCCAAAAACTCCTCTTCATTGTCTGAAAGTTTTCTGCCTTTGCTGTCAAAAATTTTAATCCCGTTGTATTCTGGTGGGTTGTGGGAGGCGGTTATGATGACGCCATAATCAAAGTCGTATTTTTCAGTTAAATAGGAAATTCCAGCGGTTGGGATTGTGCCAGCAAGCGTCACGCTTCCTCCGCCTTCAACAATTCCTCCACTAACTGCCAAAGTTATTGCATCGGCGGAAACTCTCGTGTCGTGTCCAATCACAACTTTGGGCGATTTTTTTATTTGTGTGAGAGCATTGCCCGCAGAAAACGCCAAATCAAAATTCAAATTTTTTCCATATTCTCCACGAATGCCGTCTGTTCCAAAATAGTTGCTCATACA
>CANRMV010000118.1 GCA_947631875.1 uncultured Clostridia bacterium | reverse complement strand
AAGCAAGTTTGGCTTGAACGAGGTGCACAGTTATGTTTGGAATTATGCCGATTTCAACAAATCGCTTGGCATAGAGGATAAACCCGTTGTTCACCTAATGGATGCCTCAAAAAGCGGGCAAAGTGGCTTGCGCGTTACCCTCACCCCAACCCTATTAAAGTTTGCGGACGAAAACAAAAATAAATTTGCCAACATTTCAATTTTCGAAATCGGCCGCACGTTTGACGAACTAGATAGCAACAATTTGGTTGTGGAAAAGAAAAAACTTTCAATTGTCCTCGCTGGGCAAGAAAGCGAAAAAACGCTATACTTTAAACTAAAAGAAATTGTTGAATATATTGCAAATTCACTTGTTGGCTGCGAGGTTGAGTTGGATAAACCAACAACGCAAGCAAACGAAACAGAACAAACAACAAGCGCATCAGTTGCCAAAACACAACCAAACGCAACAAACAGCGCAACTCAAACCGCTCAAACAAAAAACAATTCTGCAACCAAAACAACGGGCACAACTGAAAACACTAACAACGCAACTTCAACCAGTCAATCTATTTGCAAAATTTTGCACCCAGTTAATTCTTGCCTAATTTGTTCGGGCAATTTGCGCGTTGGCGAAATGGGCATTTTGCACCCAACCATCGCCAAAAAGATAGATAAGCGCAAACATTTTGCCGTGCTTGAATTGGATGTTAACAAATTGTTAGATGCGCCAAAACAAAACAAAAAAATTGTGCCAACCAGCAAGTTCCAAGCGGTTAGCCTAGATTTCAACTTTGTGGCGACTTCGGGCACAAAATATGCCACATTAGAGCATGCAATTAAAACTTTCCGCTGCAACTATTTGCTTGAATATAGCCTAAAGGATGTTTACACTAACGACACCGACTTAAAGGATAAAATAAGCTACACCATCAACCTAACAATCACACCAAAGGATAAAACCCTAACCTCTTCCGACATTGAAAAATTCAGTGCATATTTCATCAAAACCATTGAACATCTAGGTTTTGAATTAAGGAAATAAAATTTTAATGTCATTGCGAACAATTTTCGCCATGAAAATTGTGTGGAAATCTCAACCTTAACGTAAAGGCGAGTTGCAACAACGTCATCCTGAGTAAGCGTTAGCGCATCGAAGGATCTCAATGTCATTGCGAGAGATTTTGTCCATCAAAATCTCGTGGCAATCTCAACCTTATAAACAAAACAAGAGGCATTCGCCTCTTATTTTTTTGTAAACACAGTGTATGCTTTACCGCCAATGGTAGTTGACGATTTTGTAAATTTTGTAGTGTCATTCAAATATGTGTTTGTATGTCCGCTCATACAAGATGTAAGAACTTCAATTGTTATCACTCTTGTTCTTTCACCAAATGAATCATAAAAATAATCTCTATCAATTTGCTCATAAACTATACCGCTTTTGATTGTTAACTTAAGAGTTGAAAGTAAATTGTACGTTTCACAAAGTCTTGGCATATATATTACTGTACTTGGTATGGTCACAGAAGACAGGTCTGTTGGCGGAAGGGTAAATGGGATCACATTGTGCGAAATCGCTTTCACTCCTTCTGGAAATGTGATAGAAGTTAATTCCCTGCAACTATAAAAGGCGTAACTTCCTATTACTTTGCAGTTAGAATTTATTGTGTAAGTTTTAGAGTTCTTATTAACAGCTTCAATTAAGCATAGATAAGGATTGCTAGAATTACCAAAATATTTTAGATTGTTTGAAGTTGTATATGTTATTGGACATTCATAAAAAGTATAACTTGAAATCTGCTTAAGACTATTAGGCAAAGATACGGTTGTTAAATTAGAACAGCTTTCGAATACCCCATAGTGCATTATTCTCCCTGCAGAATAACTCACATAATCTAGATATTCAAAGCCTTCTTCAATTACAACACTTGAAATCCCTGTGCCAGAAAAATTGGAACGTGTTAATTGTCCTACAGTAGATGGGATAACAAGTTCACCAGAAATTCCACTACAATTTTGAAAAGCATAATCCCCAATAGATGTAAGACTTGATGGCAAATTTAATTGACCTGTAATACCAACGCACCCATAAAAAGTACTATCTCCAATAGTTGTTAAAGTTGAAGGTAATGTCAACTGCCCTTTAATGTTGGAACATTCATAGAAAGCGTGATTACCTATTGATGTTAATTTTGATGGCAAAGTCAACTGCCCTAAACTAGTACATTGATAAAACGATGAGGCTCCAATAGTTTTAACACTTTGGGGAATTTCAATTTCTAAAATATTAGAACATTGATAAAAAACCACATCATCAACTTTATCTAATATATTTGACAATGTTACCTTACCATTTAAACCAACACAAGCAGCAAAAGCTCTATCACCTATTGTTTCCACGCTATTAGGAATTATTAAATCTCCAGAAACATTAGAATAACAAAAAGCATATTTTTTTATGGTTGATAAAGATGTGGGGAGGTTTAATTCAAAAGAACCCTTACAGTAATAAAATGCATATTCACCTATATCAGTTAAAGTATTAGAAAATGATATAGATTTAATAGTTGTGTTCGCAGAACTAGAGTAAAACATATAATCTTGTATTGTTGCTACATGGTCACCAAAAATCAATGCAACTCCGCCACTGTCTTGCCCCGCATTTGTAAATACATTTGAACTTGAAGAAAAAGCCTTGGAGATTTCAGCATTAAAATCAATTTTCGTAAGTTTGGTGCAGCCATAAAAAGCATAATTACCGATGCTGGTGATTGAACTAGGGATTGTCACCGAAGTTATATTTGCACAATTATTAAATGTATAAGAGCCAATACTTTTTAATGTTGAAGGAATTGTTACTGTCCCAGATAAATTATTGCAATTTGAAAATGCGTATGTGCCTAAACTAGTTAAATTAGTAGTTAAATTAATGGTCCCTTTTAAGGCACTACAACCACTAAACGCGCTGCTGCCAATAGATGTTAGCCCTGAAGGAAGTGTTAATGTGCCTTGAATAGTATTGCAACCATTGAATGCACTCGTGCCAATTTTTTTAATATTTTTACCTATTTTTAATGATGTGAATTTTGTGGAATAGTAAAACGCTTTATCTCCAATTTCTGTTACTGGGAGAGATTTGCCGTTTTCATCCGCATGAGTGTCAGGAATTTCCAATTCAGTGGCAGGAAAACCCGCATTGTACCCAATAACTTTGTATTCTGTGCCTGCGGCGTTCTTTTCATATTTCAGCAGTTCTTTTGGTGCGGTGTAATTTACATTAATTTGCCCGCCAACATTTTGAGTGTTGGCGCAAAAAACGAGGGTGCAACCAAAT
>CANRMV010000117.1 GCA_947631875.1 uncultured Clostridia bacterium | reverse complement strand
GGCAATGACCAATACTGTCATGCGTGGCAGGACGAAAGCCTTACAGATTTTAGTGCTATGCTGTATTTTCAAGATGAGTATGAAGACTTGATAGAAGGGGCAAACACGAGTTACAAATTGTTTATTTCACTATATAACAAAATTAATCTCAAGCCGGATACAAGAATGGATAGACCGCTTGATGAGTTTAGCACCGAGGCAGAATATGTGAGTTGTATCTATACTAAAGGGGTGCTTATGTATGACACTTTAAAAGACAGCATTGGGGAGAAAAAACTTTTAAAAATGCTAAAGAGTTATTACAAAAAGTATGCTTATCAAAACGCAAGTCCGGCTGAAATGATTGCATGTTTTGAGGGGGCAAGCGGGGTAAAACTTAAATCATTTTTTGACAGTTGGCTAAATGGGCAAGTGGTGGTTTTATAACCGCCATTTTTTTAAATATTATTATAAATATATAAGTTTAATAAAAGGGTTGACAAAACAAACAATATTTTGTAAAATAAAGAGGACTTTAAAGGAGAGTTGACTTGAAAAATATTGCTTGGCTTATAGAAAACGGTTTAAACAATGAGAATGCAAGCAGTGCAAAAAGGGAGATGTATGGTCACATTCAAACACTTGCATCTGGGCTTGTCAATTTCAATTTGCAAAAGACCCCGATTGCTGTTGTGGCAAGTTCAAACTTTAAAACGCTTGAACTCATGTTTGCGGTGGTGCTAAGCGGTAATTTTTATGTGCCTATCGACCTTGAATGTCCGATTGCAAGACTTGAAACCATGCTTGAGGGGATAAATTTTATTCTTTGTCAAGAAGGAGAGGTAAATGACGAGTGTCTTGCCATGGCTGAAAAAACGGGCAAGGTGGTGACGTATTATGAAGATTTGATATCAAGCGTTACCAAAAAACATCTGCTTGATGTCATTAAGCAAAATTTGTTGCCCTCTGACCCGCTTTATATGGTGTTTACCTCTGGCTCTACCGGCAAAAGTAAGGGGGTTGTAAAAAGCCATGGTGCAATGCTGAGTTTTCTTGAAGCGTTTTTACAAGAATACCCGATAAATGCCGAAGATGTAATCGGCAATCAAACCCCACTTTATTTTGATGCCTCCGCCAAAGATATTTATCTGTATCTTGCAAGCGGGGCGGAGTTGAAATTTATACCCAAACGGCTGTTTTCTTTTCCAACCCAACTTATTCAGCACCTCAACCAAGAAAAGATTACCACAATTTTATGGGTGCCTAGCGCTTTGACCATAGTGGCAAAGTTGAACGCGTTTAAATACATATTGCCGACAAGTTTAAAGAGAGTGTTTTTTGTCGGGGAGGTGTTTAGACCTAAGTTTTTAAATTATTGGACCTCTTTCTTGCCTCAAGTGGAGTTTGTGAATGTCTACGGCTCTAGTGAAACGGCGGGGGTTGTATGTCACTACAAAGTCAAAAGGCAACTTGAATTTGATGAATCCCTACCAATAGGCAAGCCGTTTAGCAATACCCGTATTTATCTTGTTGATGACGAAGGTAAAGAGTCAAAACAAGGCGAAATTGTGGTCGAAAGTGAGGCAGTAGCAATCGGATATTTTAACGATGAAGTCAAGACTCGTGAAAAGTTTTTTGTGAAAGGGGGCAAAAAATATTACAAGACCGGCGACCTGGCTAAATTTGATAACGAAGGCAACCTTGTATTTACAAGCCGAAGTGATTATCAGATAAAACACATGGGACATCGAATAGAACTTGGTGACATTGAAAGTGCGGTATATGCCTTGCCAGAAATTACCGATGCCTGCGTGCTTTATAACAGCGAAAAAGAGAAAATAAAACTTTTTTACAGCACTGCAGACGGCAAGGCGCTAGATGAAGTAAATTTGCGGGCACAACTTAAGAAATTGTTGCCTGACTATATGATACCAAGTCAATATATGTTTTTAAAAAATCTGCCCAAAAATCACAATGGCAAGATTGATAAACAGGCTTTAAAAAATTGTTTATAGGAGAGAAATATGGATAAACTAAAGAAAATTTTACAAGAACTTCACCCCGAAGTTGATTATGACACCTGCACTACCTTGATTGATGACGGGATTTTTGATTCTCTTGATATAGTCAATCTAGTTGTGGAGATATCTGATGAATTTGATATTGAAATTCCTCCACAAGAGATTGTTCCGTCAAACTTTAACTCAATGAACGCGTTGTATCAAATGATTAAGAGGCTTGATTAATGCTTCTTTTCAACAACTTTTTTTACTTAATCTTTTTAGTTGTTGCACTTGTTGGCTATTTTGTAACCCCAAAGAAATATAGATGGATTACGCTTTTGTGTTTCAGCATGATTTTCTATATTTCATTTAGTTACAAATTTTTCTTTTTTATAATTTCGACAATCGTTACAATCTATTTGGCGACACTCTATTTTGATAGGGTTAATGGTCGTCAAAAGAGGCTCTTGGACGAATATGGACAAAATCTCGACAGCGATTCGAAAAAACAACTTAAAAAGCACTCCAAACGCAAGAAAAAAGCGGTTTTTATCCTTGTTATACTTTTTAACATTGGGGTTTTATTTGTGCTTAAATACCTAAATTTTCTTGGCGGGATGATGAACGACATTTTGGGTTGGTTTAATGTCCACAATGCAATCCCTCACTTTAGTCTAATTCTGCCTCTGGGGATTTCTTTCTACACCTTTCAGGCACTCGGATATTTGATTGATTGTTATTGGGGTAAGGTTAATCCACAAAAAAACTTTTTCAAATTTTCGCTTTTTATATCTTTTTTTCCGCAAATAGTTCAGGGACCTATTAGCCGTTATGAACAAATCGGAGAAGCATTGGTTGAGGGCGGTAGTTTTGATTATAAAAAAGTTACAAAAGGGTTTCAACTTATCGTCTGGGGACTGTTCAAAAAAATGGTTATAGCGGACCTTTTTGCAAACTTTGTCGCAAATGTTTTCAATAGTTACGCGCAGGCAAATGCAATCGTTGTAATTATTGGGATTGTCGCCTACCTTATTCAAGACTACGCGGACTTTTCAGGGTGTATTGATATTGCAAGAGGGTCGGCAGAATGTTTCGGGATAAATCTGCCACAAAACTTTGAACGCCCGTATTTTTCTTTGAGCATTGCAGAGTATTGGCGTAGATGGCATATGACTCTTGGCACATGGTTTAAAGATTATATATTTTATCCAATTTCAGTCTCAAAGTTTTCATTAAAACTTGGCAAATTTTCAAAAAAGATATTTGGCAATTTTGGCAAAAATATACCGGCAATTCTTGGGCTTTTGGTCACATGGCTTGCAACAGGACTTTGGCATGGGGCGAGTTGGAACTATATCGTATGGGGG
>CANRMV010000116.1 GCA_947631875.1 uncultured Clostridia bacterium | reverse complement strand
ACCCTCTTTCAATAAATATAGAAACTTTTGGCACAGAAACAAAAGCGCTTAGCGAGATTTATGAAATTGTGAAAAACAACTTTGACTTCTCTCCCGACAACATCATAAAAGAACTTGATTTGCTTAAGCCAATTTATCAGCAAACAGCATGTTTTGGACATTTTGGAAACCCAAACTATTCTTGGGAAAAATTTAAAAAACTTTCTTAGTTTTCTGTGTTTACTTGGTCGCCCTCAACATATTTTGGCAGTGGTTTATTTGCTTTTTCTTCTTCGCTTGCCGCCGCCCTTATCTGTTTTTGCGCCTTGTTTTCATGTATTTGCCCAAAAACGCGCATGGCAAAAGTTTTGAGTGCCGATTGATTTCCTTCAACATATCTACACTTATTTGGTTTTCTTTCCATTTAAAACTCCTTTGTATTTTTTATGAAAAAAACTGTTCATTTGTGATTTTCTGTTTTATTTGCCACGCCTAATTTCATTTTGTTTTATTGATAGTATATAATATTAAAAGAAACATAATCTTTAAAGAACAATAAAAAAAGACCTCAAATGTGAGGTCCTTTTTTTATTTGCCTTTTCTTGTTGTTTTAGCGGCAGTTTTTGTTGCAGGCTTTGCAGCAGTTCTTGTTGTTTTTGCTGCTGGCTTAGCGACAGTTTTTGCTGCTGTTTTTGTTGCAGGCTTTGCAACTGTTTTTGTTGCGGTTTTTGTTGCAGGCTTTGCAGCAGTTTTTGCTGCTGGCTTAGCAGCTGGCTTTGCAGCAGTTGCACATTTTTTGCAAGGTGCTTTTGCTGGTGCAGCCTTTGTTGTTGTTCTTGTTGCCATAATACCCTCCTAAAAAATTTTTTATTTCTTCGACTTATTGTTAGTTTAGAATCATGCCATTTTTATGTCAAGCATTTAACAAAAGTTTTTTAAAATTTTTAAGAATTTTAATAAATTTTGTCAAAAAAACAGTTTTTTTTGATTTTTTTGGTATTTTTTATGAATTTTTTATGTTTTTTTTGTTATTTTTCACAATTTTTGTTTGCAAACGCCTCCAATTTTTTTGCTATACATTTTTTCTCATATACAACTTCTTTCACACCAAGTCCAACATCTTTTGCAATATTTTCTGGGCTTTTTTGCTGCATTGTTTCTAAAAGAATTATTTGTTGTTTTGTTTTTAAAGTTGGTCTAAATTCTCTCAACACAACAATCTTTCCGCCCGCCTTTTCAATAAGTTTCGGCGTGATTCTGCTCTCTTTAAATTTTGTATATTGCTCAATTTTTTCCTGTGCGTTGTTGAGGGTTATTTTTCCATATTCTTCACGAGGGAGCATTTCGAATGCTTTTTTCATGTAGAAGGCTTTAATAGTTGTGTCAAAATCTTCAAATGTTTCTTTCATTTCTTCAAGTTGAGGTAAAATTTTACATTTTATTCTTCGTTCCAAATTATGCACTTTTGCATCTTGATTCAAAGTGTTAACATAACTACGCGTTTTTCGCTGTCTTTGACTGGATATTAAATAAGTTAGTTGCATCATAGGAAAGCCTTGTAAAAAATATTTTTCACAAATTTCTTTGTCCAAGTCTTCTTGAAAACGTGGAATTAAAGCTTCGCGCATAAACATTTCTCCGCCACATTCCCGAACGATTTGTTTGACGTCAAAAGAAGTTCTTCGCATAGCAGCGTCACGTATAAAGCCATCTTTTAAAAAATTTTCCACCTTTACATCGATTTTTTCAACTTCCTCTAAATTTGTGTTTTCAAGTTTTTCCAAAGCAATTTTTTCCGCAGCAAAAACAATACCTGAGTTTTGTCCAAGAAATTTTGTCAGTCCGCGAATTGATGAAAATGCCTGCTGAATGTATAAGAGGTCAAAAACTTGCCTTTGCAGTTCTGGCAAAGTTGGAAGAAAATATTTTATCAATCTTGCTTTCCCACCATGTTTGTCAACAATCAATTTTCGTCTTTGCAACTCATCATAATTAAATTTCTCCGCAACTTTAACACCACTGCTTATTTCAAATCTTGTTTTTCCATCTATAAAATCCACCAACACATCAAAATCGATGAGCGCAAGTTTTTCCCGTGCCTGCTTTAAAACTTGGTTGAAAGCGGGAACACCCATGCCTGCCACTTGTGCAAGTTCAGTTTGTGTTTCTCCACGATATTCCAAAATGCCCTTTGTGAATGCAATTTTTGAAGAATTTGCCAAAACAGGAAGAAAGTATTTTTGGAGAAAATATCTTCCACCATTCTCGGCTATGTATTTTTCATTTTCATCAATTTTTTGTTGTTGTTTTAAAGTGGGCGTCCATTCTTTTGGCAACCGACCTTTCTTTTGTCTTTCTTGCAACTTTGGTGCATATCTACTTAATTTTTCCAATACTTTTGGAAGAATATTATTCGCCAAACTGCCATAAAAACCATTTTCAGCCAAAATGTCAACTATCTCTTGCCCGCGATAATTCAAAACTGCCATGTTGAAAATTTTTTGCTCTCTTGGTGTTAATGTAGGCAAAAAATATTGTCGCAAAAACTCTTTTCCATATTTTTCAAAAAGTTCTTCATTTTGTTGTATTCGTTTTATTTGAGGTTTCGAAAGCGCCACTCCTTTCAACTCCAAATCCAAAGGTGTTGGGCCGTCTTGATACATTCTGTTTATTTTGTCAGTCACTTTTTTGATAAGCCGTGCGCACTCTCTTTCTGGCATACAAAACTTTTTTGAAAGGTCATTGAGTGTAACGCCTTTTTTCAAACTTGCAAGAAAAATATCTCTCTCACGCTTGGACAAAAGCGGCAATATCTTTTGTTGAATATATTCGATATCCATCTTGTTGTCCAAATTGTCGAAATCTTTTTCTTTTGATAAAATTAGATTTTTATGCTCATGTGATTTCTCGTTGCTTTCTTCGTCCAAAGCGCTTAAACTTTCCTTTGTGATAACGGAATGAAAACCATTTTTTAATGTCACATTTCTAAACAAATTCCACTGCACATGATTTTTCACCCAGTTTGGAAATTTGAGATTGCTTTTATTTGCGGTAAAGCGTTCAATCTCTCCATTAACCCAGCCACGCCAATTTCATACAAATCTTCAAGAGAAGGATTTATTTGGTCCCAATATCCCACATATTTATGCGCAACTTGGTTGACACATTCTTGCACAATCCCCAAAGAGCCATATATTATTTGTTCGCGAATTTTTGGGCTGCCACTGTCTCTATATTTTTTCAACAATTCGATTCTTTCTTCATCGGAAAGGGCTTTTGGCATTCTTCCTTCTTCCCAAAGATAAAATCCATTGTCAATATCATTTGCCATAATTTTAACCTCACCCACATTATAAAATGTTAGGCTTTGATTGTCAATAGGCA
>CANRMV010000115.1 GCA_947631875.1 uncultured Clostridia bacterium | reverse complement strand
ACCACCGCCCACTTTGGCAACTCCGCCATAGGTGTCAACCACAATTTTTCTGCCAACCGTGCCACTGTCACCAAAACTGCCCCAAATTACAAAGCGGCCGCTTGGATTGATTATAAATTTTACGGGAGAGTTTATGTATTGCGAGTAAGAGTCTAAAACGGGCAAAAGCACGCTTTCTTTTATTGTTCGCTGCAAATTTCCACAATTCTCGCTGTGGCTAACTGAAATTAAAATTGTGTCAATAGCAAAAGGTTGGTCGTTTTCATAAACAACTGAAACTTGGCATTTGGCATCTGCAAAAAAGTTTGGATTTGTTTTTCTAAATTCCTCATATTTTTGCATAATCTTGTGCGCCAAAAGGATTGGAAGTGGCATCAATTCAGGCGTTTCGTCTGTGGCATAGCCAAACACTATTCCTTGATCATTTGCACATAATTTTTCTTTCACAACGGCTTTGTTTATGTCCGGCGACTGCTGAGAAATTTCTTTTATGATTTTAAATGGAACTGTGTAGCCAATTTCTTTTAAAATGTTTTGCGCGATGCCGTCATAATCGATTTTTGCGGTGGTTGTTGCCTCGCCATAAACAAACAGTTTGTCATTCTTTATGGAGCATTCCACTGCCATTTGTGCGTTTTTGTCTTGCCTTAACGCCTCGTCCAAAAAAGCATCCGCAATCGTGTCGCATGTTTTGTCTGGGTGACCGATGTTCACGCTTTCGCTTGTGATAATTTTTTTCATATAAAACCTCCTGTTCCATAAATCAAAAAAGCCCATCTTGCGACAGGCTTATCTTTCATATTTCCCATCGCTTCAAGCCTTAGCACCTTAAACTATGTCAGGTTGCTGTGTGGTCATCGGGCTTGTCCCTCGCACACTCTTTATGGTGAGAACATTTTAACAAATTAACCTTCTTTTGTCAACACTTTTCATATTAAAAATAAATTTGTTCTAAACACAAAAAATTTTTTCAAATCATTTGCGTTTTTTTGCCGATTGTTCTATTATTTAATCGAGGAGAGAATTATGAAAAAATTTTTTAAAGATTTTAAAGCATTCATAAGTCGAGGAAATATCTTAGATATGGCCGTCGGCGTAATCATTGGTGGTGCGTTTTCTGCAATCGTAACCGCTTTCACAAACAAAATTATTATGCCACTTGTAAACTGGGTTTTAATGCTGATTGGTGGCGGACAAGGGCTTTCTTCTGCATACACATTTTTGAAGATTGTTCCACAGGTTGATGAAGCGGGAGATTTCATTCCTGGCACGATTGATCTTGCAAACAGCATCTACATAGATTGGGGTGCTTTCATCACAGCAATTTTGGATTTCTTAATCATTGCACTTACACTTTTCATCATTTTGAAAGTTGCCATGAATGCAAGTGGGTTTCTTAAAAAAACAGCAAAGGAAACTCCAACAAAAGAAGAGAGAAAGGCTTTGAAAGAGCAAGGTGTGAACATGAGAGATCGCAAAGCGGTTGTTGCTGCAACAGCAGAACTTCGTGAAAAGAACAAACCTGCACCAGTTCCACCAAAACCAACACAAGAAGAATTGCTCACGGGCATTTTGGAAGAATTAAAGAAGCAAAATGAAAGCCATGAAGGTTTGATAAGTGCAGAGCCAGCAGCGGAGCCAACCAAAGCACCAAAAACGGCAAAAACAGCAAAGCCAAAAACAAAAACACAGAAAAAACCTGCAAAGGCAAAAGCGTAAAACAAAGGCTCAATCAAAAGAGAGGGGAAACCCTCTTTTTTTGCGTTAAAAATAAAAAACATATTTTTCTCAAATCAATATATTGTGGTGTTGGTGGGAGCAAATTGGGACAAAAAATGGGCATTTTTGAGTTTTACGAATAGAAAATTGGCAGATAAAAAAGTGAAATTTTGTTATAAATTTATAACAAGCGGACATTAAAAACGGGGGTTGAAACATGTCGTTTTTTTTGAAAAATTTTAAAAAATATTGAAGAACAAAAATTTTTAAAAAATACTATATATTGTGATTTTTTGTTGACACAACCACTATATATATTGTAAAATGGTGATAATGAAACTTGTTCGTGGAGGTGTTAAAATGCAAGTAATCAAAAGAAATGGAACGTTTGTGGACTATGACCCAACAAAGATAAAAACGGCCATTGAGAAAGCCAACAAGGAGGTTAAGCCAAAAGAGAGAGCCACTCGCGATGAAATCAAAGAAATCCTCTCCTATATTGAAGGGCTTGGCGAAGAAAGATTGCGTGTTGAAGAAATTCAAGACATAATTGAAGAAAAACTCATGGAGTTCCAGCATTTTGCACTTGCAAAGAAATATATCATTTACAGATACAAGCGTGCTTTGGTTAGAAAGTCGAACACAACAGACCTTGCCATTAAAGAACTTATTGACGGCGAAAGTGAGTATTGGAACACTGAAAATTCAAATAAAAATGCCCGTGTTGTAACAACGCAACGCGACTATATTGCCGGCATCACAAGCACAGACATCACAAGAAGATTTTTGCTTCCACAAGACGTTGTTGAGGCACATGACGCAGGCATCATCCACTTCCATGATGCTGATTATTTTGCACAAAACGCACTTCACAACTGCGACCTTATCAATCTTGAAGATATGCTCCAAAACGGCACAAACATAAATGGTGTGATGATTGAAAAACCACACAGATTTTTAACTGCTATGACAATCGCAACACAACTTATAACGGCGGTTTCTTCAAGCCAATATGGCGGAGCAACCATAACGATGACACATCTTGCTCCATTTGTTCGCGAAAGTTATAAAAGATATCTTGAAAGATACAAAAACAGAGGTTTAACGCAAGAGCAAGTTGAAAGATTTGCCAAAGAAGATTTAAAGAAAGAAATTGTTGACGGCGTTCAAACTTTCCAATATCAAATCAATTCCATGACCACAACAAACGGACAAGCCCCATTTTTGAGTGTTTGTTTGTATTTGGGTGAAACTGATGAATATAAAGAAGAACTTGCCATGATTATTGAGGAAGTTCTAAAACAAAGAATGCAAGGCATGAAAAACGAAAAAGGTGTTTATATCACGCCAGCCTTTCCAAAACTCTTGTATGTGTTGGAAGAAGATAACATCCATGAAAACAGCAAATATTATTATTTAACCAAACTTGCCGCTGAATGCAGTGCAAAGAGAATGGTGCCGGATTACATAAGCGAAAAAGTTATGAAACAACTTAAAATTGATAAAAATGGAAACGGACAATGCTATCCATGTATGGGCTGCCGTTCTTTCCTCACTCCATATGTTGATGAAAATGGCAAACCAAAATATTATGGAAGATTTAATCAGGGCGTTGTTACAATCAATTTGGTTGATGTTGCGCTTTCATCTGAGCAAGATATGCAAAAATTC
>CANRMV010000114.1 GCA_947631875.1 uncultured Clostridia bacterium | reverse complement strand
AGAAAGAGGACAAATCTTTCTCCATTATTTGGAATGTTTTAACAAATCCACTTTAATCAATTTGCGGTGACAATCACATCTGCGCCGGTGTTTAAAACATTTTTAATTATCACTTGCCCAAACTTGGCGTCTTTGAGCCTTAATTTTTCAATTTCTTGCACGCAGGCAAACATCAACTCTTTTGGGATCGGTTTGCTTGTTTTGCAAGAGCGAACGCCTTTTGCTGTTTTCACAGAAGTGGTCACAATGCGCTTTGGAGCGGTTAGTTCCTCCTGCGCGAAAGTAACTCCACGATTGCAACTGTTTCCCGTCACAGAAATTTTGTCGCCCACTTTTGAAACTGTAAGTTCGCATCCCATTGGGCACATAATACAAATCATTTTTCTTTCCATACTCACCCCTTATTCAATCGAAAGTGTAATTTTTCCTGTTGCACCGCTTTTGTCAAATTCAAAACTGCCCATTTCGCCAGGCACACCAGCATAAACAAACTTTTTACCTAAAATAATATCATTGCATTTTGCAACAATCGTCTGCTTTACAACTTTTCTTTTTAGCCTAAATTTCAACTCCACTTTGCCGCTTCCCTCATAAATTGTGCTTGGCAAAACATATGAAAAGTCATTGCTTGCTGCAATCTCAACAGGCTTTGAGTGTTTTGGCAAAGTTCCACTTGCAAACTGACTTGCATACTTTCCAGCAAGATTTGCCTCCAACGCCACATTGTCCACAAGGTCATGAACATGCAAAATGTTTCCACAAGAAAACAGCCACTCTTTGTCCGTTTGATAGAACTCGTTCACAATCGCACCATTTGTCACACGAGAAGTTGAAACAAAATCCGCCAAATTCATTTCAGGAATAAGCCCAACCGAAAGCACTATTGTGTCGCACTTCAAAAACTTTTTTGTGCTTTCAATAGGTGCAAAATTTTCATCAACTTGGCCATAATACACCCCTTCCACATGGTCTGTTCCCACAACTTCAAAAATTGTTGTTTGAAACAAAAGTGGAATGTTAAAATCTTCAAGGCACTGCATTATGTTTCGCCTAAGCCCACTTGAAGTTTTGTTTATTTCAAGCACCGCATGCACCTTTGCTCCTTCAAGCGTCAATCGCCTTGCCATGATAAGCCCAATGTCGCCACTGCCCAAAATGACAACATCTTTGCCAACCATTTTCCCGTCTATGTTTATCATCTTTTGCACTGTGCCCGCTGTTAAAATGCCCATTGGTCGCGTGCCACAAAGGCTGATGTTGCCCGCAGTTCGCTCTCTACATCCCATTGCCAAAACAACCGCTTTTGCTTTTATTGTTGCAACCCCAACGCTGCCGCTAACTTCCACTTTTCCTTCTTCAATTTTTGTGACAAGCGTGTTTAAAAGAACTTTAATATTTTTGTCTGCCTCAACTTCAAGCCTAAGGCGATGAGCAAATTCTGGGCCTGTTAACTCCTCCTGAAAAAGATGCAGTCCAAACCCATTGTGGATGCACTGATTGAGTATGCCGCCAAGTGTGCCATCACGCTCAACCAAAACAACTTTGCTCCCGTTTTTTGATGCCGAAAGCGCCGCACTCATACCTGCTGGCCCGCCTCCAATAACCAAAACATCTGTGTTCATTTTCCACCTCTTATGTCGCCGATTGCAACATTGCTTCCGCGATTTTCTTTTATCACATCTTCATAGGCAATTTTGCGCTCTTCCATTATTGTTTTAACAACTTTTGTGAAACAAAATCCGCCCTGACATCTGCCCATGCCAGCGTTTGTTCTTCTTTTAACTCCATCCACAGAGTGCACTTTAAGTGGTCTAGACAAAGCCATAAGAACATCACCTTTTGTTATGTTTTCACACTTGCAAACAATTTGGCGATAATTTTCATCCTCTTTTGCAAGTTCAATTTGTGTTTTTTTGTCCAAATTTTTGAAAAGCGTGTATTTTGGCAATGTTTTCAAATTTTTCTTTTCAACATCTTTAAAGCCTAAAAGTTCCACAACCATTTCCGCGATTGCTGGTGCACTTGTAAGGCCCGGCGAACAAATTCCTGCCACATTGATTGCCCCGTCAACTTTTTTGGAGCGTTCAATAACAAAATCCTCGCCACAAATCACTCTCACGCCAGCAAATTCTCTTATTGCATGGCGAAAATTTATGCCGTCAAAAATGAGCACCGATTTTTGCTTTATGCTTGCAAGCCCCTGATAGGTTGTTTCTTTTGTGCCACGATTTTCTTCGCTTGTTGGCCCAACAAGATAGTTCCCGTCAACCGTTGGAGTTATCAGCACACCTTTCCCAATTTTTGTTGGAAGAGGAAAAAGCGTGTGACGAGCATTTAAGTTATAATTTTTGTCAAAAACAAAATATTCCCCGCGCCTAAATTCCAATTTTTTGCGCTCTGTTCCCAAAATTTTTGCAACTTCGTTATAGCCACTTCCTGCGCAATTTATCACTTTTTTTGCAAAAAACACACTTTTTTTCGTTTTTATTTCAAAAATTTCACCTTTTTTTGTGCAAGAAGTTAAATCTTCTTCCAAAAATATTTTTCCGCCATTCAAAATTGCTTCGTCTGCAAGAGCAATCGTCAGCATATATGGGCTGACTATGGCAGATGTTGGCGCAAACAAGGCCACAGTCACCGATTTGTTTATGTGTGGTTCAAGTTCAAGAATTTGTTCCCGATTTAAAATTTCAACCTTAACGCCGTTTTGCTTTCCGCGCTCATAAAGATTTTCCACCATCTCGCGATTGTCACCCAGCACAAGTGCCCCACATTTTTTGTAGGGAACATTCAACCTCTTGCAAAGAGATGGAAAAAGTTTGCTACCACGTATGTTCAACTTGGCTTTAAGCGTTCCCGGCAGTGGGTCATACCCCGCATGGACAATTCCGCTGTTTGCTTTGCTTGCTCCCGTTGCAACATCGCTTGCTTTGTCAATTAAAACCGCCTTTTTGCCAATGCGTATGAGTTTGTTGAAAATGGCACAGCCCACAACTCCGCCACCAACAATCAAAACATCGTAAATTTTATTTTCCATAATCATCCTTTTTGTTATTTTAATCTTTTAATATAAAATTTGTCAAATAAAACAAAATCTTTTGCATTTTGTTTTTAATAAAGAATTTGTTGTGTTAAAATATTTTATATGGAGGATGAATGAGAAAGTTTGTTTTGGGACTTGATGAAGGAACAACAAATTTGAAAGCAGCACTTTTTGATATTTCAAAAATGGAAATTGTGGACAGCGAAAAGCGCTCTTTAAAAAGATTTTTGCCTCATGACGCTTGGGTGGAACAAGATGCAGAAGAAATTTACAAAAAAATTGTCGCCGCAAGTCGTGCACTTCTGAAAAGAAATGAGGTGAAAAAAGAAGAACTGCTTGGCGTGTCACTAACCAATCAGCGCGAAACGGTTGTTGCTTGGGACAGGCAAACAGGAAAGCCAATTTATAATGCAATCGTGTGGCAATGCCGAAGAACAACAAACTATATCAAATCGCTTTCTCAAAAACGAAAAGAAAAAATAAAAGAACTCACTGGGCTTATTCCAAATCCTTATTTTAGCGCCAGCAAATTTAAGTGGATTTTGGAAAATGTTAA
>CANRMV010000113.1 GCA_947631875.1 uncultured Clostridia bacterium | reverse complement strand
ACACAACTTTGTCCAGGAACATAAAAAGGCCAGCCATTGGCTTCTTCCTTCGTTCGCTTGGAGGAATACCTTTGCCGGCGGACAGTTTGTCGGGCATGAAAAAATTTAATGAAGACATCAGTGAACTTTTAAGCCAAAACAAACCTGTGCTGTATAATCCTGAGGCTGCACTTTGGCCATATTATCGTGAAATAAGGCCATTCAAACGCGGCGCATTTTCAATGGCTGTGAAAAACAATGTGCCTGTGCTTCCTATGATTGCACTTTTCAAACGCAAACAAAAGAGAAACGGAAAGTTTAAGTATAAGGTCTATTTTGCAATGTGCGAGCCTGTGTTTGCAGACAAAACAAAGGGCGATGAAAGAGCGCAAATTGAGGACCTTACACAAAGAGTTTATGAAACATCCAAACGTGTTGCCAGCGAATGGTATAAAATTCAGGATTGTGGCTATGGCGATGAGAGAATTGCCAGAGAACTCACTCCTGGCAAAGACTTGTTTTTTGAAAATGACAAATGGGTTGTAAGAGAAAAACAGTGAAATCAAGTTAAAACGGGTTTTAAAATCCGTTTTTTATTTTGAAAATGTTTTAGATTTTGATATAATAAATATATGAATATAACAAGTGCCAAATATTTAACCTCCGTTGTTGAGGAAAGCAAAATTTTAAGTGATGATATGGTTGAAATTGCGTTTGTGGGCAGAAGTAATGTCGGCAAATCCTCTCTTATAAACGCGCTTGTTGGGCAGAGGAACTTGGCAAAAACTTCTTCAACGCCAGGACTTACAAAGATGATAAACTACTTTTTAATAAACAACCTTTTTAAGATTGTGGATTTGCCGGGCTATGGCTATGCAAAAACGGGCAAAGCACACATTGCAAACTGGGCGGGGCTTATGGAAAAATATTTGTTAAACTCCAAAAATCTTAAAACTGTGTTTGTGCTTATTGATTGCAGGCATGAGCCAAGCGAACTTGACAAACAAATGCTCTTGTTTTTAAACACCTATCAAATTCCTTATATTGTTGTTGCAACAAAGGTGGACAAACTTGCCAAAAGCAAAATTCCACAGGCATGCACCATGATAGCAAGAAATCTTGGCGTTAGGAAAGAATTGGTTATGCCATTTTCCAGCGAAAACCTTTTTGGAAAAGAACAACTTCTTGAATATATAGAAAGTGTTGTTGAATGAAATAAAAAATTTATGCTTTTATTTTTGTGTTTTGTTGTAAAATCGTTTGCCACTTGCAGACGATTTTTGTTATAATATGTGTGACATAAATTTAAAGGAGATGTTTTATGAAAAAATATGTTTACTTATTTAAAGAGGCCGATGGCAAAGATAAAGCCAAATTTGGCGGAAAGGGTGCAAACCTTGCAGGAATGACAAAAATTGGTTTGCCTGTTCCACAAGGCTTCACAATCACAACTGAGGCCTGCACAAAATATTATGAGGATGGCCGTCAAATCAATGACGAAATTCTCAGTCAAATTGAGGCAAACCTTGCCAAAATTGAAAAAATCACAGGAAAAACTTTCGGTGATGCCGAAAACCCACTTCTTGTTTCTGTTCGTTCAGGCGCAAGAGTTTCCATGCCAGGCATGATGGACACCATCTTAAATCTTGGTCTTAACGACACCGTTGTTGAAGGGCTTGCAAAACTTACAAACAACCCTCGTTTTGCTTATGACTCATATCGCAGATTCATCCAAATGTTCAGCGATGTTGTTATGCAACAAGACAAATCTAAATATGAAAGAATTCTTGACGATATAAAGAAAAAGAAAGGCGTTCAATATGATAAAGACCTTTCTGCCGAAGATTTGAAAGAAATTGTTAAACTCTTCAAGAAACTTTATAAGGAAAGCCAAAAGAAAGACTTCCCACAAGAACCAAGAGAACAACTTATTGAAGCAGTTAAGGCTGTGTTCCGTTCTTGGGACAACGAAAGAGCAAATGTTTACAGAAGAATGCATGACATTCCATACAACTGGGGCACTGCTGTAAACGTTCAATCTATGGTGTTTGGAAACATGGGCGATGACAGCGGAACAGGCGTTGCCTTCACACGTGACCCTTCAACAGGTGAAAATGTTTTCTATGGAGAATATTTGATGAATGCTCAGGGCGAAGATGTTGTTGCTGGAATTAGAACTCCAAAACACATTTCCGAACTTGAAAAACAAAATCCAGAAGTTTACAAACAATTTGTTGAAATTTCCAAAAAACTTGAAAAGCATTTCAGAGATATGCAAGATATGGAATTCACCATTGAAAGAGGCAAACTCTATATGCTTCAAACAAGAAACGGCAAGAGAACTGCACGTGCAGCACTCAAAATTGCTGTTGACCTTGTGAAAGAAGGAATGTTGAATGAGCAAGAGGCTCTTTTGATGCTTGACCCAAAACAACTTGATGCGCTTTTGCACCCAACATTTGACCCTAATGCTTTGAAAAAAGCCACCGTTGTTGGCGAAGCACTTCCAGCATCACCTGGTGCTGCTTGCGGAAAGATTGTGTTCACTGCTGAAAAAGCAAAAGAACAAGGCGGAAAGAAAGGCAAGGTTGTGCTTGTTCGTCTTGAAACATCCCCAGAAGATATTGAAGGAATGGCTGCAAGTCAAGGTATCCTCACCGCTCGTGGAGGAATGACATCTCACGCTGCCGTTGTTGCTCGTGGAATGGGAACTTGCTGCGTTGCAGGATGCTCCGCAATCAAATTTGCTGATGACGGAAAATCCTTCACACTTAATGGAAAGAAATATAAAGAAGGTGATGTTATCTCTTTTGATGGCTCAACAGGAAAAATCTATGATGGCGAAGTTGCCACTGTTGATGCAACAATCTCTGGCGAATTTGCAACCATTATGGAATGGGCTGACAAATACAGAGATTTGATGATTAGAACAAATGCAGACAATCCTCGTGACACAGAAGTTGCCTTCAACTTTGGCGCAGAGGGCGTTGGCCTTTGCAGAACAGAACACATGTTCTTTGATGCTGACAGAATTCCAGCAGTGAGAGAAATGATTGTTTCAACAACAACAGAAGAGAGAAAGAAAGCACTTAAAAAACTTCTTCCAATGCAACAAAAAGATTTCAAAGGCATCTTCAAGGCTATGAGAGGCCGTCCTGTTACAATTCGTTTCTTGGACCCACCTCTTCATGAATTCCTTCCACACGAAGATTCTGAAATCAGAGCACTTGCAAAAGAAATGGGCTTAACTTTTGAGGCTCTTAAAGCAACAGTTAACAGTTTGCACGAATTCAACCCAATGATGGGACATCGTGGATGTAGACTTGCTGTAACATATCCAGAAATTGCTGAAATGCAAACAGAGGCTGTTATCAAAGCCGCTATTGAGGTTATGAAAGAGGACAAACTTAATGTTGTTCCTGAAATCATGATTCCTCTCACTTGCGACAGCGTTGAATTCAAATATGTTAAGGACATTGTCACAACAACTGCTGACAGAGTTTTGAAAGAAAACAAAGTTGACATGAAATACAAAGTTGGAACTATGATTGAAATCCCAAGAGCAGCAATCACAGCCGACCAAATTGCTAAATATGCAGAATTCTTCTCATTTGGAACAAATGACCTCACTCAAATGACATTTGGCTTCTCTCGTGATGATGCC
>CANRMV010000112.1 GCA_947631875.1 uncultured Clostridia bacterium | reverse complement strand
ACTTTAAGGTTCTTATGCCAAAATTATTTATAAATACGGAGTTTAAGTATGATTATTTTCAAGAATGTAGTATAGGTATTACTTATATTTTCATGCCAAAAAAGGTGACTAGAAAAATAATTTACACATCAGAAACTGAGGGTGATGATGTTGATACAACGTCTAATAGATATCTTTTTGGTGGAACAATCAAAGATAAGAAAGACAACGTTGTGCTGGATCTCACAAATTCCGCAGTGAATAAGTGGTATAGTATTGACTGCTATTATGGAGAGAAATTATTGTTTGATTTATCCCCAAAAGCAGGCTATTATGCAAAAAGCGTGAATAGTTCTGATGGTAAACAAAAAAATGAATGGACCTTTCCAACTGACAATTCAACTGAAAATCAGGATGCTGATAGCAAATATGCGATAATCTTTGGTGATATTTCTGTGTATTTTGACTATGTTTCCTTCACATTTAATATATCTATGATTGAATTGGGGCAAAGGACGTCTACAAGTATAAATGTCCGAAATGTATTACCAGGTAAGGGTGATTATTGGGTTAATTTAATAGATAAATCAACTCCAATAACGAATTATTCGGTCTCTTATACTAATAACAATAAGAATAAGTTTAATATTACAGATGATTTATCAATAGATAAAATCGTTATTCCTAATAATTACGGAACAAATGAGGTGATAAATCTTGAATATGGATGGGAATATTATTTTTATGCAGCACCTGTTACGCAATATAATGGCTCGTTTATGCCAGACTTTTATGACATTCTAAATGATTACATAGGATTTAATTATTCTGCAAAAGATTTTTACAGTAAGTTGGGTTCGATTAAGAATAAAACCGCTTTTGACATAAATGTGAAAGATATTGTTTATTCGGAATATGTTGGTGGGACCGATGGCGCAAATATGTATCATGAGGTTAAGAATCAACCAAATCAAGAACTTTGTTTGTTGATTTATCGTGAAGCATTGCCTTTCTATATCACAATACATGAAATGCTGAGCAACTATGACGATCCTAATATTTTTGTTGAAAACACTCATTCGTCAGACGCAGTGAATGGAATAAAAGAACAATTCTTCCCAATGGGATTGGTCTCTCAAAATGAGTTATTCTGGACACCTTATCATCATGAAGAACAGTTTTCAAGGCCAGGCTTTCCTCCAACCTCAGTTATTGTTGGCGGGATGTTATCAAGTTCAGTCCATACAATTTCATGGAATGATGATATTGCCAATCAATATGGTTATAAAGCAAAACTGATGTATGTTACGGTTGCTACTGCCGATGGAACAACAAGTACATTGGGCAATTTATTAGGCCTTACCTTTAAAGATATTTCAGATAACGGAAAAGTTGACGAAAAAACAACGGAAGAAATACCAAGTGATGCAGAATTTTTGTGGAATGAGGCACTAAGCACTGAAAAAACAGACTTACAGATGTCTCTTTCAGTAATTTTGAGCCGTTATGCAAATTTTTTAAATGGCGAAAAAACAAAAGATGATGATGTTTTTGGTGCACTGTTGAAGGATGATGCTAACACATCAACTTATGGTTATTACTTTGACTTTTACATGTATTATGATTTGCAGCAATATGAATTACAAATTTCTACTAAAAGAAATATCGAAGAGGGACAGATAAATGTTGGCGATGTTGCGAGCGTATCGATTGAAGGAAAGGCAAATTTTGGAGATGAAACTGGCAATGGAAAATATAAGATATATTATTATCAACCTGTAACTTTGACTGCGAAGGATGCGAAAAACGCTAAGATTGCCGGAATGTACTTAAACGACACATCTGTTCCACCAACAAGACTTTTGATGGTTTCAAAGGTATATAATTTTACTAATAAACCAACTGATAAATCAGCTGAATTCACTATAACAAAAAACGGAAAAACATTGCCAATGAACAGTTTGTCAATTTTGTTGCAATATGCAGATTTTGACCAAACGGGCACGGCACCAGAAAAGAAAAATGGCGTTTATTTGGTTGACAGTGCGGAAGATCTTGTGTGGATGAGTGTTCATGTTGAGGATAACGATGGGTTTAAAAATTGGCTGTTTAAACAAACTTGCGACATTGACATGAGCGAAATTGACAACTTTTTGCCTATTGGTTTTAGTGTGGCATTCAAAGGGACATATGACGGTGGGTTTAAAAAGATAAAAAATCTTAAACTCTTTGGAGGAGATTATCAAAATAACCTTTTCAACATGGGATTGTTTGGACAGACTGACGGAGCAGAAATTAAAAACTTGATACTTTTTAGCGGAAACGATATTGCGGGACACGCTAATGTTGGAACAGTTGTTGGAAGCGCTATAAATTCAACTTTTAGAAATATAAGCAATTTGAATGTTGGTGTTTCTTTGAGTGAAATCACATATTACACTATTTATGGGAATAGAATATGGCGTGAAATTGGTGAAACAGCCTCAACCACAAGAATGAATGTTGCAGGATTTGCGGGATTTGCTGATGGTTGCAGTTTTGTGGGCTGCTCTAATCAGGGCGTTGTGAAAGCCAGAGTTGCAAATAATGCGGCACTTGTTGGATTGGGTCAAAATGGCACAACGGTTGACCAATGTTTCAGTGAAAACACACTTGGTGTGCTTGTGAATGGGGTTGAAGCGACAAACTCTTATTGCAACGATACTTATCCAAGTGATACAAGCGATGAGAATATTTGGGTGACATTCAACGGCGAAACAGTTTTGAAAATTTTCTATTGGCTATACTGAATGGTGAGTGTTGAAGTGAAAGAAAACCTTCGAAGTTTTGTGAAAGCGGAACTTTGAAGGTTTTTTGTGCAAGAAAGGACTAAAAACAAGGGAAATGGCAAGACAAAGAAGCCGAAATTGTGCATTTTTGGGGATGGACAAGCATATCTTTGTTCTATGAAAAATATTTTTTGGACCTTTAATGGCAGGCGCACTTTGGTTAATTTGTCCGTTGTACTTATGTTGATTTTTGTTTCATGTTTTGCTGTTTTTGGAGTGAACACAATTTCTTCTTCCAAAATTTACAACGGGGTGTATTACAGTGGAAATGAAAATTCGAACAAAGTTTCTTTGATGATTAATGTTTATTGGGGCACTGAATTTCTTGATGAAATGTTGCAAATTTTAGATGAAAATGACGTGACAACCACTTTTTTTGTGGGCGGAACTTGGGCTGTTCAAGAGAGCGATATGCTCGAAAAAATCTACAAAGCGGGACACGAAATTGCAAATCATGGCTATTATCACAAAGATCAAGGCAAACTTTCTGCCGAGAAAAATCGCGAAGAAATTGAAAATACTCACAAGCTTGTCAAAGGTTTGATTGGTGTTGACATGAATTTGTTTGCTCCACCAAGCGGCTCTTACAACCAAAAAACGGTGGAAATTGCAAATGAACTTGGCTACAAAACCATTATGTGGACGGAAGGACGCGACACCATTGATTGGCGCGACAAAGACAGCGAAATTATATATCAAAGAGCAGTGAAAAACTGTAAGGGTGGGGACTTTGTGCTTATGCATCCAACTGAGGCAACCAAAAACGCTTTGGACAGAATTATCAAGACTTTGAAGGCACAAGGCTTTGTTTTAACAACCGTTAGTGACAATTTATCTTAAAAAATAGTTTTTTTTGCCCCAAATATGTTTGTCAATTTTATCATTTTGTGTTATCATTAAAGTGTATTATTATACATGCTTATGGGGGCTTTTGAATGGCTG
>CANRMV010000111.1 GCA_947631875.1 uncultured Clostridia bacterium | reverse complement strand
AAACTAACCACCCAAGCAATTCCGTATATTGAAATTGGAAGATACAAATAGTTCGACTCCATATAATTTGCCAAAATTGGATTTAAAACTGTTGAAGAAACCCAATAAATAAATCCCAAGCACATCAAAATTCCTTTGCCATATTTCCCAACATAAAAATAGTGCCCACCAACCAAGCCCAAAAGCAAAACATACAAAACAAGCTTCCATCTTTTCACATCACTTGGCAATTCTTTTGTGTAAACCACAAAATCACGGTTGCCACGAAGCAGTTGCCTTTTTGCTGTCTTATTGGAGGCAAATTCTAGGCGCGAAAAAACAAGGTCACATTCATTGCACCTTTCCTGGCTTTTCAAGCACTTATTTCCACAACGAGGGCAAACCCTAATGTTGCGCGCCATTTGAAGTCTTTCTCGAAATTTCATAGCCTTATTTTAAGAAAAAAAACTTATTTTGTCAAGAAAAACCAATTGTTTTTGCATCAAAAGGCTTTAAGCCGCCTCTTTCAGTTTCTCTGTGGCCTTGTTGAAATAAACAAAAGATGGCTTGTCATCTGCTACATAATGCAAAACATAGGAAAAAATCTCTTTTGCTTCCTTGTAATTTTTCTCGTTGTAAGCCCTCACCCCAGCCTCAAATTTGTTTTTAAGTTTTTTCAATTTTTCTCTTTTGGTTTTGGAATAATAATTCAAACTTTCAAAAAGCGGAATTTGAGTTCCACCGTCCAGCGACAACGCACCCGTGTAACGATAATCAAAATCATAGTTTTGTGGCAGTTCGTTTAAAGATGCTTTGGAAATTAAAAGTTTTGTGCCAATATAGAGGTTTATCTCTTCCATTTTACTTGCAAGATTGACAACATCGGAAATGATTGTTGGGCTTTTCCTCTCTTCGTCGCCAACAATTCCAAAAATGATTTCTCCCGTGTTGATTGAAAGCCTGGCATCAATGGCGGGCAGTTCTTTTTGGCTCTTATTCTTAACGTCAATCGCCCTCAGTATTGCGTGGGCACACTCAATGGCGTCTTGTGGCTTAGAAAAAACAGAAAGAACTCCATCACCCAAGTATTTGTCGATGAACCCGTCATAACGCCTGATAAGCGGTGCAACAACCTTCAAATAGGAATTTATATAGTTAAAATTTTCTTCCAAACTCAAACTTCGAGAGATGTTTGTGGCGCTTTTTAGGTCGCAAAACAATGTTGTCGCGTTTTTCTTGACCTGATTTCCAAGTTCCAATTCCGAAATGCTGTTCTTCCCCAAAAATTTAAAAAATTGTTTTGGGATAAATTTTTGAGCCTCCAAGTTTGTTTGACGCAATTTATTTTCCTTTTCCTTGTAATTGTAATTTATTTTGTTAAGTGAATTTTCAATATCCTTAAACTGTTTGCCACCGCCAATTTTAAAGTCGTCATATCTCATCCGTCCGTCACCCAATTTTCGCGCTGCACTTTCAACTCTCGAAAGAGGTCTGCACGAAAAAATAACAATCACAAAAAGCAGCACCAAATAAACAAGCGTGGCAAGTCCCGCCCAAAGATAGTTGTTGTAAGCCTTTGTTTCTGTTGCAATTTTAAGCGTGCTTCTAACAGATGCCGCAACTTCGCCATCCATAGTTTTCACCGCCGTGATGTAAACCATGAATGCACCATACACAACCGTTATCGGCAAAATGGATAGAAAAATAACATTTGACAACCTTTGCGTTTTCAAAAACCTAAAAAACAAAATCATAAACAAAATGTTCCACACAATTTGGAAAGCCAAACTTGTCCACGCAAGTGGAGTGAAATTTAAAACGAACCCCTTGCCCGTTGGCACAATCGCCAAAAGAAGATATTTCGTAAGAAACACATTTGGCACAAAAAGTAAAATGGTTGCAATGAGCAAAATTTTTGTAGATGTCTTCATGCAAATATTTTGAGGAATAAAAACAATACTATGCGTGCGAAAAATGTCAAATTTTGTATAAAGCGCAAAAACTTGCAAATAATAACCTTGAAAGGAGAAGAAAATGGAAGATAAAGAAAAAGTTGCGGTTTATTTAAACGCCATTTACCAAAACACAAAAACAGCGATGCAATCAATCGAGGACATCATTCCAAAAGCGGAGGACAAAAAACTTGTTGAAGAGTTGTCCAAAGAACTTGACGAATACAGTTGCCTTGCTCGAGAATGTGTAAACTTTGCGAAAGCAGAAAAAATTGAAGAAATAAAAGACAATAATTGGATGGAAAAGGTCAAACTTTGGAGCAGCATAAACATGAGCACAATGATGGATAAAACCAATCGCAAGATTGCCGAACTGATGCTACTTGGAACATTCATGGGAATAATCACCTGCATAAAAGATAAGGATGACCACAAAGATGTTTCAAAAGAACTTGATGAAATCATTGATAAACTTTACAATTTTGAAAGAAACAACATAGATAGGCTTTTGCCATTCTTGATAGAAAATAAATAAAAATCATATAAAATTTATAAAAAATGCAGTTTTTTTGCATTTTTTTATTGTTTTTTAATAATATTTCCAACTTTTTCGTTTAGCCCAAAAATTTCCAGTAATTTCAAAATCAACTTCTCACTCAAAAAAATCGGCTTTCCATTTTCCAGCACCAAACAAAAAAGATTGGTTTTGGAAGTTTGCATTTTGCCAACAATTTCTTTCAAAGTGGTTTCTGGTGAAACAGTTAAAACACTTAGTTTTGTGAAATCTTTTTGCCTTTTGTTTAAAACTGAAATCTTTTCAAACTTGGTTACAAATTTCAAATCCAAAATTCCTCCCACAAGAAAAAAACAAAACAACAAATAGGTTGGATTAAAATTATAGAACGCAAAAACAACAAAAAAAACAAAGAAAACAATGGAAAAAACAAAGTTAAAAATTATTGTCATTTTTCTTGCCTTTTTTTGTGACAAAACAAATTGCCCCAAACATATAAACACCCGTCCACCGTCAAGTGGATATGCTGGCAAAAGATTGAACAGTGCAAGCACAACAGAAATTGAAACCAAACTTTCGGTGTAAAAATAAAAATTTGGAAAAAGCCACCACACACCCACTATAAGAAGTGCCGACACTAAATTGGCAACAGGTCCTGCAAGAGCAATCAATAGTTCATCTCTAAAATCCAAGTCTTCATTTGTGTAACTAAGGCTCACGCCATAAGGCGAGAAGGAAAATTTTGAAAGCGTGTAGCCAAGTTTTTTCGCCACGACATAATGCCCAAGTTCATGAACAAAAATTGCCAGCGCATAAGACAGTGCAACAACAGGTCCAAGCACAATCAAAAGCCACAGCCAAACAATCAAACTTATTGGATGAACAGAAAATTTTTTCATAACTCTTTCACCACAAAAACGCAAAAAAATATGGCTAAAACGCACAAAAAAATCAAAAAAATCGTTATTTTTGATGATATTTTGTGTTTTGGCACAATTTTTCTGTAATTTTTACCATACGATTTTTGCTTGTCCATGAAATATTATATGCAACAAAAGCCCGCTTTTTTCAAAAAAAGATGCTCGCTAAAACAAACAAAAAAAAGACTGACAAAAAAGTTTGTCAAGTCTTTAAAATTAAACAAAACATTTGGTGGATTATTTTAAAGATTTATTCAATCTTCTCAACTCCCTCTTCGCCTTTCAAAAAATCAGGGATTTCTTCTTCAACAGGTAGAGGGAATTCGTTGTATAAACTATCACTCTTAGGCTGCCCTTCACCTTCCTCAATAACTTTAATTCTTTCAAGCAAA
>CANRMV010000110.1 GCA_947631875.1 uncultured Clostridia bacterium | reverse complement strand
CCGCAATTGTCTCGTATTTGCAATGGATTGAAACGCTTGCCTCTCTAGTAAAATCGGGGGTAATGGAGATTTCAATGATTGACGACCTGCTTTCATATAATGTGTTTTTGATATTAAACAACAAGATTATTCAAGAAAAAGAACTGTTGCCGTGTAAAGAGTTTTATGTGGGGACATTCAATTTATATCAGCAGTGGTATGAATACAAAAAGAAGGCGAACCTGCCAATCATGATGGAGGAAACAAGTTTAAACAAGGTAGAAGGGTTTTATGATGTCGTTCACAGACCACAGAAAAAAGCAAAAAAAGAGAAGGCAAATTAAAGCCTTCTTTTTTGAAACTCTTATTTACTTGGCAATTGATAATGTTAAAATTTTCGCGTAAGGGGTTTTTGATTTTTGGGTAAACTTGGTAAACATATAAAAGTATTTAAAAAGAAAAATGCAGGTAAGGTTACCTGCAACTCAATATCTGGCTCCCAACACCTTAACTCCCCAATAAATTTTGAAACAAGCCCTAAATATGCGACTATAAGGGGAAAGCATTATTTTCCAACTCGTCCGACAAAGAACGAGATTTTTTCAAACAAAGAAAGATTGGCAATGTTTTTAATAACAAAAATTGTGGTCGAAAAAGAAAAGTTTGTAAACTTAAAGTTTGTGAAAAATTGTTCGAAGGAGTAAAAGAAATGGACGAATATACATTTAATAGTGATGAAGCACAAGAGCAAGTTAGCCAAATATTGAAAGACATCAAGTATTTAAGTGGTTATGCCATGGAGCCACTTGCATTTAGACAATTATTCAAGCGTTATCTTGACAAATACCACCCAAGCCAAATAAATATTGAAAAAGCAAGAACTATTGCAGGAGTTTTTGCTTGCATACTAAATCATTATATTTTACACGCAGAAATGCACCCAGTGAAAATTGTGGAAGTTTTTATTTCGGAAAGGGATTGGCAAGAAGAATATTGTTTCAGCAAAAAGGCAGTAAAAAACAGCATAAAAATTTTAAGAGAGATTGGACTTATAGATTATAAGAATAGATGGGACAAGCAAAGGCAAATCCGCCGTAGGTGGTATATAGTCTATATTCCTGCTTTTGTGGATTTACTCAATCGTGCGGAAAGACTAAAAATGCTAAAATTTAAAGCATCGCGAATGAGAAAAAATCAAACATCGTAATAAAGAATTTTTTATAGTAGGGTCCTTCGTATCGTTGAACTGGTCAAAAATTTCATTTTACGTACATTGGTTTACACAAGGAATTAAAGAAAATTATGAAAAATTTAAGATAAGCAAATGCTTTAGTTGTGATACTAGAGCATTTTTTATTTGCTTTTGATTAAAAATGTGCTATAATAAGAATGCGACACAATTCAATATTTTTAGCCGAGTAGGAAAGGTATTTTTTTGCCTACATAGCAAATGCTCCCACCTATTCGGTTAGGAATTGTGTCGCAACAATGGGAGGTTTGTATTGATAGGACTGTGCCTCCCATGCGGGAGGCACTTTTATTATGGCAAGTAATGGAATTGCTGGTGAATTTTATGTTGCTGCACAACTCACAAAACTAGGAATGATTGCAACACTCACTGGAAAGAACACCAAAGATATAGATATTTTAGCAGCCAACCCACAAACTGGCAAAACTTGTTTAATTCAAGTTAAAGAGAAAGCAAACCCATCACCAGAGTGGAAAATGGCAGGACAAGTAAAAGAAAACCAAATAAAAATGAATGTTTGGTATGTTTTTGTTGATTTAGCGAATTATAATTGCTACATAATAAGTGCAAAAGAACTTTTTCCAAAGTTAAAAGCACGACAAGAGAACTACAATCGTGGTTATAAAAAGAATGGAGAAAAAAGAAAACCAGACCCATGTTTCTATTTCAACATGGACTATGATTGTTTTGATAAAAACGGAAACAAAAAAGTGAATAATTGGCAAGATTTGCCACTTTTCCAAGGTGAAGAATAATGAAAAAATGCCCAAGATGTGAATTGAATTATATACAAGACAACGAAGAACTTTGTTCTGTTTGCCAAAAAGAAAAATCGCCACAAAATTCCAAAGATGGAGCAAAGAATTTTTATGGCATGGGATTAAAATATGGCGACACAATAGAATTTATTTTCAACCCAGTTTTCAAGCCTACAATTTATAGCGAAAACACAGTATGGTTTGAAGACAAGCAGTGGCATTTGACACCGCTTATGCAAGAACTTTGCAAAAGGCAAAAAATAAGGACAAATTTTGGAAGCGGTTTTGAAGTTTTTAGATTTGATAATAACGACTACAATCTTTATAATAGGTGGAACAGATATAACCCCGCTAGCAACTGAGCAACACACCTAGCAACCACGAAACTATATTATCTTATAAATTATACCAATCGACAAAGAACTTAAAGCCTGCAACAAGTTTTGAAAGAACAAAAAAGGTTTACATTCAAATTGAGATATATTATCATAAATCAAACAAAGGGAAGCAAATGGCAAACATTGAAATTGAATTTTATGAGAAAGGAAAAGATTTTTTGCTTATCTTTACTGGAATAGGCGGAACAACAAAAGGTTTTCAAAACAAGTATGAAACAATAGCAAAACAAGTTATGAAAACATACAATTTTTCGGTGGCAGTTGCAACAACTCCAAGCGGCTCATTTTATTCGCTAAAAGAAAATATGCAACAAGTAATGAATGCTTTATTTGAAAGAATAAAAGACAAAGATTGCAATATCTTTGTTATGGGAACATCTGCAGGAGCAAATATAGTTTTGTCTTTTTCCTATCTATTCCCACAAATTAAAAAGGTGTTGGCAATCAACCCAGTTATGAATGTCAATTTTCATTTGATAGAGAAAGGAATAAAAGAATTTACTGGCGACAAAATCAATGTGGTGTTTGGAGAAAAAGACCCATCAAGCAAGTGGGCACCACTTTTGCCAAAAAGTAATATTTTAGAAACATACATTCTGCCAAATATTGACCACGAGTTTAGAGATAATTTGCAAACATTTATAGAATTGCCAAAGAAATATTTGTTTAATTAAAAAATGACAATTTCCCTATTGTCATTTATTATTTGCAATTCTTTTGATTATGGAAACAATGTCTTGCAGTTCTTCTGGTGTTAATTTATTTAGATATGGTAAAAGTTTTTTGTATTGCAGTGGATATTCTTGGCTATCGTCAAAAAATTCTTTCAAAGTGATATTACAAGTTTCGCAAAACGCATATAGACCATCAAGCGAAGGCAACTTTCTGCCATTTGTTATTTGATTTAGATATTGTGAACTCTGTCCCATTTTAATGCTTAATTTACTGTCAGACATGTTTTGGGCATCTATAATTGTCCGAAATCTTTTTTTGATAAATTCTCTTTGCTCTTTTTCCATAATTATATTATAGAGTATGCAAAAAAGAAAATCGCATACTTATGGTATGAAATACTTGACTTGCATACTTTGAGAATATATAATTATAATGTGGCAGGTTAAAAGTATGCACAATCGCAAAACAAAAACTTTCGCTAAACTTGGTTGATTTATTTTCCACCTATAAAATATCAACCGCAAAGATTAAACTCGTGCTACCCACCGCCAAACAAGTGATAAAAGGAGTTTTTATGGAAGAACAATCTAACACAAAAGACACAGCACAAGCAAAAAAGAAATTTTACAAGAAATGGTGGTTTTGGACAATTATTGCAGTGGCAATCATTGTTATCGTGGCGGCAATCGCTGGTAGCAGTGGTGGA
>CANRMV010000109.1 GCA_947631875.1 uncultured Clostridia bacterium | reverse complement strand
GTATCATATTATTTTTTAAGAAAAAATACGTTGGAATTTTTTGTGTAATAAAAGAAAAAACCATTCTTGAGTTACACATTTTTTTTAGCCAAAATATGAGGGGGCAAACAAGTGCGAGTTTTTGAAGCAGTCAAGATGTGTGAAGAGAGGCTAAGTGGGCTAGAAAATCCCACTCTTGAGGCAGAATGGCTTGTTGCGCTCACGCTTAAAGTTAAGAGAAGCGAGGTATACTCTCATTCAGAGGTGGGCAAGAGGAGTGAAAAACGCCTTCTTAAAAATCTTGAAAGGAGGGCCTGTGGCGAGCCGCTTGCATATATTGTTAACTCTGCCAACTTCTATGGCTACGATTTGTTCGTTAACAAAAGCGTTCTTATTCCAAGACCAGAAACAGAAGAATTGGTGCTTACAGCAAAAGACTTCATCACTATGGAAAGTTCTGTTTTGGACATTGGAACGGGAAGCGGGGCAATTGCAATTGCAATAAAAAAACAGACCAATGCCAATGTTTTCGCAGTTGATATAAGCAAGCGGGCAATCAAAATTGCAGAAAAAAACGCAAAAAATAACCATGCGGACATTAAATTTGCAGTTTCTGACCTGTTTTCGGGTGTCAAGGGGCATAAATTTGATGTAATTATCGCAAATCCGCCGTATATTTGCCCTAAAGATTATGAAAAATTGGACAAAACGGTTAAAGATTTTGAGCCAAAGCTGGCTTTGGTTGGTGGGAAAGACGGGCTTGAGTTATACAGAAAAATCATAAGTCAAGCACCAAAGTTTTTAAAAGAAAGCGGAAGAATTTTTTTTGAAATTGGCTACGACCAGGCTCAAAGTGTTAAAAATCTTCTTGAGAAAGATTTTGAAGAAATTGTTATAAAAAAAGACTTAGAAGGGAACGACAGAATTGTTTATGCCCTTCTTAAGAGGAGAGAGTGATGTTAGAAAAATTAAAACAGATGAAAGAAAGGCTCAAGGAACTTGAAAAAGAGCTTCAAGACCCAGATATTTATCTTGACCAAAAGCATTTTCAAAAGGTTGCAAAAGAGCAAGCCGACCTTGCACCAATCATTGAAAAATATGATGAATATGTAAAGAATGAAAAGAACCTTAAAGATGCCGAAGAAATGAGAAAAGGCGAGACCGACAAAGAGATGCTTGCACTTCTTGACGAAGAGTACAGCACTTCAAAGGCAAACCTTGCAAAGATTGAGCATGAGCTTAAGGTCTTGCTTCTTCCTAAAGATGAGGATGATGAAAAGAACGTTATCATAGAAATTCGTGGCGGCGCTGGCGGTGATGAGGCAGCGTTGTTTGGTGCGGACCTAAAAAGAATGTATTATCTTTTCGCAGAAAAGAACAACTACTCCATCGAAGAACTTGACGGGAACTATGCCGATGACGGCGGAGTTAAATATTGCACTTTCATGGTTAAGGGTAAGGGGGCGTTTTCTAAGCTCAAGTTCGAAAGCGGCGTTCACAGAGTTCAAAGAGTGCCCGAAACAGAAAGTCAGGGCAGGGTTCACACGTCAACTGCAACTGTTGCAGTTTTGCCAGAGGCAACCAACGTTGAGATTGAAATTAACGAAAAGGACCTTCAAATAGACACCTATCGCAGCGGCGGCGCAGGAGGACAGCACGTCAACAAAACAGAGTCTGCCATAAGAATAACCCACATTCCAACTGGAATTGTTGTTGCTTGCCAAGACGAGAGGTCGCAGATAAAAAATCGTGAAAAGGCGATGAACTGGCTTAAGGCAAAGCTATATGACTTTTATCAAAGCCAGGCAGACAAGGAGTACTCCGAAAAAAGGCGTTTGCAGGTTGGAACAGGGGACAGGTCGGAAAAAATACGAACCTATAACTATCCGCAAAACAGAGTTACAGACCACAGAATCAACCTTACGCTCTATAGCCTTGATTCAATTATGAACGGAAACATTGAGCCCCTTATAGAGGCGTTGCAGATTGCTCATCAACAAGCATTGTTGAGCGGCAGTGAAGAATAAAAAATAGCCTTGGCAGTTTGCCAAGGCTATTATTCATCTCCGGGTTGGTCGCTTCGTTTTTTTGGTAGGAATTTTCCAAAGGCGGATCTTATTTTTGAGCGTTTTTCTTGACGCTTAATTTCTTTTAGACTAACATCTATTTCGCTCTGCAAGTCATCTTTTGTTATGGAGAGGTCTTTAACTATTAACTCTATTGGCTCGATCTGAGCCTTATATTTAGCGTAAGTGATTTTGCCATGCTGGAGCAAGTTATCAAGATACCTTCGGGCGTGAACGTCATACATTTCTATTTCTTGGTCAACGCCTTGCTCCATGGCTTTTGAACTGATGCTTTCATACGAAGCACTGTCCGTCACATCCGATAATTTTTTTGATAAATCATCTGCGAAAGTATCATAATCATAAGGCTCGATGCATGTCGAAATCTTGCCCATCGCAACAGACAAAAGGTCAAGGTTGCAATTGAGGGCAAGAGCTAAGCTTGTTGGCTCGCCGGGCTCGATTGCCATTTGGTGAACAGCTAAAATGAAGCTTTTGTCTTTGGCAATCAAGCTGTCAACACGATGCTTGATTTCGGGGTTTTTCATGTCTAACTTGGTATCTATCCACCTAAGGGTTACAAGGTCACTAAGGGTGCATTTGTCCAAATTATAGAACTTTTTAACTTCTCTCAAAGCAAGATAAAGATCAAGAATTTTGTTTCTTAATCTTCTTAACTCAACTTGAGATAGAGCTTTATCACCTGCCATGAGACATCTCCTTATTATTAATAATTATACACCATTTGCCCCCCTAAAATCAATAGGCACATTTATTATTTTGCTTCGTTTTGCTTTTATTTTTCAAATGGTGTGTTATAATAAAGTTATGGTTAGTGAAAAGATACATGAAAAAGTTGCACTTCTTCCAATGAAGCCCGGCGTGTATATTATGAAAGACGCCACGGGTAACATTATCTATGTTGGAAAAGCAAAAAAACTCAAAAACAGGGTTAAGACCTACTTTGACTCTAGCAAAAAAACTGTTAAAACCTATAACCTTGTTTCTAACATAGAGGATTTTGAGTATATTTTGACCAACAGCGAGCTTGACGCATTTTCTCTAGAGAGCAACCTCATAAAAAAATACAAGCCCAAATACAACATTCTTTTAAAAGACGACAAGTCGTTCCCATACATAAAAATCAATCTCAAAGAAAGGTTCCCTCGTGTGCAAGTTGTTAGACGCCCCAAAAAAGATGGTTCACTTCTGTTTGGGCCATACGTTACGGGCGTTAGAATAAATGAAATTATGAGCCTTATAAAGTGGGCGTATCCAATAAGGTGGTGCAACCATAATTTTGATGGCGGCAAGATGCTTTCAAGACCATGTTTGCATGGCGAGATAGGGGACTGCATTGCCCCTTGCGCCTACGCCTCACGTGAAAAGGAATATATGGAGGCAATAAAGTCGGTCATCAACTTTCTTAATGGAGACAACAAGGATATTAAAGAAAGGCTCAAAGTTCGCATGAAAGAAAAGGCAGACAGAATGCTGTTTGAAGATGCTCTTGAGATAAAGAACCTTCTTTATGCTGTTGAAAAGATGGAGAGTGAACTTATAACCAGCCTCACGACCGACACCGCCATAGACGTTTTTGCCATTTTTGTTGGTGAAGAGTTTAGCGTTATAAATGTTATGAAAATCCGTGGCGGAAAGAATGTTGGGCAGTTCAACTACCCTCTTGAGGACGCTGTTGGAAGTGAGAGCGAACTTCTTTCAAGCTTTATTAGTTCTTTCTATGGCGAGGG
>CANRMV010000108.1 GCA_947631875.1 uncultured Clostridia bacterium | reverse complement strand
AAAATCAAAAAATGAAAAATTTTGTTTGTCTTTCAATTATGTCGAGGAGAGAAGTTTTTAAGGTGTTTTAATTGTTTTTGGGGATTATATTGTGGCAATTTATTAAATTTGGCAAAAATTTTATTAAAAGGCTTTACTTTTTTGATTTTTTGTGTTAAAATGCTTTGCATTAAAGGAGAATTTAAAGTTATGATGATTGAACCACCTATTGACCAACTTGCTGCAAAAGCGGGCGGAAACAAATATGTTTTGTCTATCGTGGCTGCTAAACGCGCTAAGGAAATTGAAACAACTAGAAGAGCGGAACTTGCAACTGCTGACAAAAAATCCATTTCAATCGCTCTTGATGAAATTTATGAAGGAAAAATTGTTCCAAGCGATATTGACGACTAATTGCTTTGAGAAACAAAAATTGTGTGTTATAATTCTACTGAAAAAATCAGTAGAATTTTTTTTAGAGGTGGCTTTTGTTTGCTAAAATTATAATTGACCAAGATGCAAAGGCGTTGGACAGAGAATTTGAATACTCCATTCCTGATGGCATGAATGTGCAGGTGGGAATGCGTGTTATTGTGCCGTTTGGAAATCGTTCGGTGCAAGGCTTTGTTGTGGAAATCAGCGAAAATTGCAGTTTTGACGAAACAAAAGTTAAACAAATTGAGCGCGTGCTGGAAGATTTTGCTTGTTTAAAGAAAGAAATGTTGGAACTTATGTTTTACATGGCGGACAAACTTCACCTAAAACTTGCAAGTGTGCTTAGGCTGTTTTTGCCAAGTGAAATGAGAACAGACAAAATTAAAGAGTTGATTGTGAAATTTTGCGGGCTTGCTGACGATTTTGTTATGCCATCTGCAAGAGCAAAAAAGCAACTTGAAATTGTGGAATATCTAAAAGAAAAAGGCGAGGAAAAATTTTCGGAAATTTCAAACAAATTTGGCTATGCGCCGCTTTCAGCGCTTGTGAAAAACGGAACAATTAAAGTTTGGAATGAGCAGCAAAATCGCATTCCAGAATTTGACATCATCGAAAAACAAGAAAGAAAGTTAACTTCCTTGCAGCAAAGGGCGGTTGACACAATAGTTGAAAACAAAACCTATCTTCTTCATGGCGTGACGGGCAGCGGAAAAACAGAAGTTTACATGAATTTGATTGAAAAGCAACTTGAAAAGGGCAAAAGTGCAATTATGCTTGTGCCAGAAATTTCTCTGACGCCGCAAGTGCTGGCAAATTTTCGTTCGCGATTTGGCGAACAAGTGGCACTTATTCACAGTGGGCTTTCGGCGGGCGAAAGGTTTGACGAATGGAAAAGGATTTTCTTTGGCAGGGCAAAAGTTGTTGTTGGAGCGCGCTCGGCAATTTTTTCACCTATTGAAAATGTGGGGATAATCATCATTGATGAAGAGCATGAGCAAAGTTATGTTTCGGAAACAAATCCGCGCTATGACACGCATGACATTGCCGCGTTTAGGCGAAAATATAACAACTGCACGCTTGTTTTGGGCAGCGCCACGCCTTCCATTGACAGTTATGCAAAGGCGATTGACGGGGAATATCAACTTGTGGAAATGCCTGTGCGCGTGAATGGCATGGAAATGCCAAAAATTGTGGTTGTGGATATGCTTATGGAAATGAGGCAGGGAAATAACAAAATTTTTTCTGTGCCACTTTATTATGAACTGAAAAACATCATTGAAGAGAAAAAACAAGCCATGATTTTCATCAACAGGCGCGGATTTTCCTCTTTTCAAAGGTGCAGGCAATGTGGCTATGTGGCAAAATGTTCTGATTGTGATGTTTCTTTGGTTTATCATGTGTATGAAAACCGCCTCAAATGCCACTATTGTGGCAAGCGTTTTAAAGCGCTTGATGTTTGTCCAAGTTGCGGCAGCAGGGACATTAAGCAGGGGGCTGTTGGAACAGAAAGAGTGGTTGAGGAACTTAAAAGTTTGTTTCCAAATGTTCCAATTTTTAGAATGGACAACGACACAACTTCAAGAAAAAATGGGCATCGCACCATTTTGAACGAGTTTAGAAACGCTAAACCGGGAATTTTGGTTGGCACGCAGATGATTGCAAAAGGACATGATTTTGAGGATGTTTTGCTTGTTGGAATTGTTGATGCCGACCAAAGTTTGTATCAATCGGATTATCGTTCCATTGAAAGAACTTTCCAACTGATAACGCAGGTTGCGGGCAGAGCGGGGCGAAGTTCAAAACAGGGCAGGGTTATTTTGCAAACATACAGTCCAAAACATTATGTTTATAGGTTTGCCGCCAATTATGATTACAAAGGTTTTTTCAAAAAAGAGGCAAATTTGCGAAAAGTGACATCCTTTCCGCCTTACGCGCGTATTTTGAGGATATTATTTTCGCATGAAAACGAAAAAATTGTAGCAAATGAATGCAAGATGTGTTATAATGAAGTGAAGAAAATTAAAGAGCAATATGCGGATGATTTTGTTTATTTGGATGTTATGAAAGCGCCACTAAATAAGATTAAAAACAAGTTTCGTTATCAAATTTTAATGAGGTTTAAACTTGAAAAGGCCGACGAAATTGAAAAAAAAGTGTTTGAAACGGTTGACCCAAAAGCAAAATGCTCTGTGTTTTTTGAAGTTAATCCAAACAATTTGAGTTAAGGAGAAAAGAATGGCAATTAGAAAAGTTGTGAAAATTGGGAGTGCGACGCTGCGCAAAAAATCTAAGCCCGTTTTGGCGTTTGACGAGGAACTTGGAACTTTGCTTGATGATATGAAAGCAACCATGCTTGAAAGAAAAGGCGTGGGAATTTCCGCTGTGCAAGTGGGAGTGCTTAGGCGGGCAATTGTGATTCAACTTGATGACGACCAATTTTTGGAAATTATAAATCCAGAAATTTTGAAAACGCGTGGAAAAGTTATGGCAAGCGAGGGATGTTTAAGTGTGCCAGGCTTTTATTGTGATGTTGAAAGGCCTAAATATGTGAAAATTAGGGCGTTTGACAGAACAGGAAAAGAGTTTTTGTTTGAGGCGCAGGACTATATTGCAAGGTGTGTGTGCCATGAAATTGACCATTTGAATGGTGTGCTTTTTGTTGATTTAACCGAAGAAGGTAAAAATTATAAAACTTTGAACGGGGTGGAATAGATGAAAATTTTGTTTTTTGGAACGCCACTTTTTGCTGAAATTGTGCTTTCAAAACTTCTTGAAAGTAAATTTGACGTGGTGGGAGTTGTGTGCCAAGAGGATAAGCCTGCGGGACGCGGAAACAAAATAACTTCGCCACACATTGTCACTCTTGCAAAAGAACACAATTTGCCTGTTTATCAATTTTCAAAACTTAAAGAACATATTGAGGACTTTAAAAAAATTGATTTCGACCTCGGCGTCACTGCATCTTATGGAAAAATTTTGCCGAAAAGTTTGCTTGAAATTATGCCATGCGTGAATGTTCACCCTTCCCTGCTGCCAAAATATAGAGGGGCAACACCAATACAAAGCGCACTTTTAAACGGCGACACACTCACGGGTGTGACGATTATGAAAACGGAAGTCGGCATGGATGACGGCGACATTTATATGCAAAAAGAAGTGGAAATTTTGCCAGATGAGGATTATTTGTCGCTTATGCCAAGACTTGCACATATTGGCGCGGATATGCTTGTTGAAGTGCTGAAAAAAATTGAAAACAACACCATAACTCGAACTCCACAAGACCACGCAAAAGCAACTTTTGTGAAACTTATACAAAAGGAAGACGGGGCATTGGATTTTTCACAGAGCGCAACAGAATTAGTGAACAGAGTGCGTGCTTTTTGCGAAGCACCTGTGTGTTTTTTCTTTGTTGG
>CANRMV010000107.1 GCA_947631875.1 uncultured Clostridia bacterium | reverse complement strand
TCTTGCAAAAAATTGTAATCATCTTTATAATTTATGAGTTTACTTTTAAACTCCTCATTTTGCACATGTTCCAAAACCTCGTCAATGGCTTCAATTCCCATTTTAATTCCTGCATCACATTCTTTAAGCAAACTTATTGTGTCAGACATATTTTTCACTCCTTTGCAATATTTTTCCCAAATGTGTGGAAATTATAAAAAGATTGTGAAAAATTTTGAAAATTGAAATGCGTGTGATAAAATAAAAATATGAAAATAAGAGAAATTAGGGTTAATGACTATTTAACAAAATCCAATTTGCCAGCAAGTGACTATGTGATAAATCCTTATGTTGGCTGTTTGCATGGCTGCAAATATTGCTATGCTTGTTTCATGAAAAGATTTACGGGGCACACCGAAAATTGGGGCGACTTTTTGGATGTTAAAATTTGCGACAAGCCAATAAACATCAAAAAACTTAAAGGCAAAACTGTTTTTGTGGCATCTGTGACAGATTGTTACAATCCTGTCGAAAAAGATTACAAAGTGACCAGAAAAATTTTGGAGCAGTTAAAAGAGGCGGATGCGGAAATTGATATCACAACAAAATCTGCTCTTGTGCTGAGAGATATTGACCTTTTGAAGCAAATGAAAAATGTTAAAGTGGCAATGTCAATCAACACACTTGACGAGGGCTTTAAAAATGATATGGACAAGGCAAGTTCGATTGAAGAGAGGATGCGGGCGCTTAAAACCCTTCACGAAAATGGAATTTACACCGTTTTGTTTATGTCGCCAATTTTTCCTGAAATCACAAAGTGGCAGGAGATTATTGAAAAAACCAAATCTTTTGTGGATGAATATTGGTTTGAAAACTTAAATTTGCGTGGCAGTTACAAGCCGCTGATTTTGGATTATGTAAATAAAAAATACCCTTCCTTGACAGGCTTATATAATGAAATTTATCTTAAAAACAACCGCACCTATTGGGAAAATCTGGCAAAGCAAATGAACGAATATTGCTTAAAAAACAAAATCAACTTTCAAAACTTTTTCTATCATGAAGAAATACGAAAAAATTAAAAGTAGCACAACAAAAAAGACAGACATAGTTGCTGCCTTTTTTCTTTTTAGACTTTGCCATATAACTTTGCTTTTAAACAAATGTTATTTGTCAAAAGTGCGTTGTGTGTTTGTGTTTATTGTGGAAGCACCAAAAATATTGTGTGCTCTACATCTGCCACCTTTAAGAGAATTCAAAGAATTTCCGCCGCCGGCTTTTGCGACCTCATCTTTTCCAACTTCTTTTTGTGCTGGGTGAACATCTTTTCTTGTTGGAAGATTGCGAAGTTCAGCCTTGTAGGCAACCTTTACAGTTGTTTCTGTTGCAGGAGCAAGCACAAATCTTTCGTGGCCAGCAACAGGCGCTTGTGCAAGTGCGCTGAAATTTAATGGATACAAAGTTTTCATAAAACACCTCTCTTTTAAGTTTTTTAAAGTTTAGCACAATACCAGAGGGTTGTCAATAGGTAATTTGCAAAATTTGCTTGACAAAAGAAAATTTATATGTTAAAATGCCGCTAGCAGTAAGATTTTGTTTGCTGTCCTTGTTCTCTGAAAAAGAGAACCATTAGTCCAAAAGGAGGTATAGAAGATGAATAAGTATGAACTTATGTTTATCATCGCGCAAGATGTCACTGATGAGAAAAAAGAAGAACTCATCGAACGCTTCAAAAAGTATGTTGAAGCACACAAAGGCGTTGTTGAAGGCGTTGAAAAACTTGGCATGAAGAAACTTGCTTATCCAATCAACTTCAAAAACGAAGGATACTATGTTTTGATGAACCTTCAAATGTTGCCAGAAGAAGTTGACGCGATGAACAAACTTATGACAATCACCGACGGCATCGTTCGTCAAATGTTTGTCCGAAAGTAAAGGAGAAAATTTATGAATAAAGTTATTTTGATTGGAAATTTAACCCGTGACCCAGAACTTCAAACCACAAATGGTGGAATTTCAGTGTGCAGATTCACTCTTGCAGTAACAAGAAGATTTGCAAACTCAGAAGGCGAAAGAGATGCCGATTTCCTTAACGTTGTTGTTTGGAGAAATCAAGCGGAAAATTGCCATAAATATCTTAAAAAAGGCTCTAAATGTGCAGTGATTGGGAGAATTCAAACTTCAAGTTATGATGCACAAGACGGGTCAAAGAGATACACAACCGACATTGTTGCCGATGAAGTGGAATTTATAACAAATCCAAGAAATGGTGAAGACGGAGGATATGTTCCACCTCAAAGCGAACCAAAACAAGACAAGCCAAAACAAACGGCTGAACTTGAAGAAATTGATGATGACAGCCTTCCATTCTAGGCAAAAAAATTAAGGAGAAAAATATGAGCGAAGCAGTTAAGACCGAAGAAAAGGTCACAAAAAAATATCGCAAACCTGCAAAGAAAAAAGTTTGTGCTTTTTGCGTTGCTGGGGAAGATAAAATTGATTATAAAGATGTAGCAAAAATAAGAAAATACATCACAGAAAAAGGCAAGATTTTGCCAAGACGCCAAACAGGTGTTTGTTCTTATCACCAAAGAGAACTTGCAAATGCAATTAAGAGAGCAAGAAATATGGCTCTTTTGCCTTATGTTGGCGATTAAAAGGAGTTTAACATGAAAAAAGACACACATCCAAGTTATCATGAAGTCACAGTTGTTTGTGCTTGTGGAAACACTTTTAAAACAGGCTCAACAGTTAAGGGTGACACAATCAAGATTGATATTTGCAACAAATGCCATCCATTTTACACCGGCAAAAAGAAAGTTGTTGATGCCAGCGGAAATGTTGAAAACTTTAAAAGAAAATACAATCTTCAATAAAAAAACAATAAAAAGACATCAAAAAAACAGGCGGAAACCTGTTTTTTTATTGTGTTAAAGTTTTTCTGCCGCAGGCTTTTCATAAGGTGTTGGCTTTGCGGTTTTTCTTACAACTTCCATTGAGTTGCACAGTTTGGCAAACGCTTCATCAAAATTTTTGCCTTTTGACTGAGTTCTTAATTCTTTATGCAGCATATCTGGAAGCATCTTTTTAAACCAAAAATTTGTTGGAATGGCAGGCAAACTGTCATAAAAACCTTCAAGAGCATCTCCAACAATCAGTTTTATAAGGCCATTTGAAATGTCATTTTCATTAAGTGCTTCTCCACTTGCTTTTGTGATTGTGAGATTCAATTTTTGGTTTTGCTCATAAACATTTTTTGCAGAGCAAACAGTAAAAGTGCTTGTGTTTCCCTCAGTTGTTTTTTCAACTGTAAAACCTTTATACATTCCTTTTGTTATAATATATTTTGTGTCATCTTTCATTTTTGAAATTTCCATTTTAACCTCCATCTGCTATATAAACATAATATCACACTTATCTGCTTTTGTCAAGAGTTTATTATTGGCGCACTTGGCAATAATTTTTTCATGGAAAAATTTGCATATCCTCTTCCCAATGGCGTGGTGATGGGGTTAAACGAAAAAAGAGTTGTGTCATATGTGACAGAAAGTGGGCAAAAAAGATTGAGAACATTTGCCGACAAAAACAAAATTCTGTATTTTCATTTTCCTTTTGCAAGAGGTTTGCAAATTTTCTTTTGTGGGATTTTTGCAATTTTTAACACTTTTTTTCAATTTTTTAGCGAAAAAACAAAGAAAAAAGGTGTTTTTTTGAAAAATTGGATTATTTTTGCCGCTGTTTTAATTTTTTCTGTTTTGTTTGGGTGGTTTGTGCTTGGCTTTGTTCCGGCAAAAATTGGTTTGTGGATTGTTTCATATTCTGGCGCTCCAATTTTAAGAAATGTGGTGATTGCAATTTTTAAAATTTTGTTTTTTGTTTTAACTTTTCTTACTTTAAGATTGTTTCCTGCATTTTTGGAACTTTTGAGGTTTAATCGGGCT
>CANRMV010000106.1 GCA_947631875.1 uncultured Clostridia bacterium | reverse complement strand
GTTGACAAGAATTTGCTCTCTTATGAGAAAACACTTTTGGAAATAATAGAAAAAACCTTTGGAATGAAAACTCCTTATGATGCATTTTTCCAAAAAGCCATTGAACTTGGAAAAGTTAGAAAAGAATACAAAAGCCTACTTAAAGATTTGGTGGATCCAAAAACATTTTTAAAAAATCGTTTAACTCTTGAAAAAACGATTGAAAAATTGAAATCACAGTTGGTTGCTTTGGGGAAAGAATTTGACACAGATATGCTTATGATTATTGCCCGAATGAAACAACAACGAGTGAAATATGAATATGAAATCAAGGCCATTAGAAACGGCTTGGAATATGACGAAAACAAGGAAATTCCAAAATCAACCAGATTTGCAGGGGCTTTGGAAGTTATTGAATATGCCTCAATTAGAAATGAAAAGGAAGGATTGAGAGCAAAAAAATAAGACCATAAAGCATGGTCTTTTTTATAACTTCTTTTTTATTTGTTTAAGCCATTTTGTCATTATGCCGCTTTCAATAATCGTTTTAAGCATTCCTGGCTTGTTTTGCTCCATTCTGAAAACGCAGTTTAAAAGTGTTAGCATATAATCGCTGTCTTTGTCTGAAACTTTTAATTTTTCAAGAAACGCAATATTATCCTCCACAACAAGAATATTGTCTGAGTTTTCAATCTTAAAATCCTCAAAGGTTTTCACAAATGTTTTAACATCATCGTCATAAATAACAAAGGGACGTTCCACAACCATACTGTCGCGGGCGGTGTCTGTTGACCAAACGCCAGCACTTTTTTTGTCTTTGAAAATTTTCAAATATTTTTCAACTTCTCTGTGAACAAGCGAACGCCTTTGCTCTTTTTTGTAGCACGCATAGCACATTCCTCTATAAACATTTTCTTGCAAAAGGATTTCTTCACCATCAACATCCAAAAAGCCTTTTGTGAAACGGCCGTTTAATATCGCTGGATTTCCACACTCGCATTTGGTTTTCAATTCTTCAATCTTGTCAGAAAGTTCCAAAAATCTTTTGCTGCCATCAAAAAGCAGCCCTTTAAAATTGGTTTTCAAGCCAAAGGCATAAACAGGAACAACTTCTGCCACTTCTCTTATTTGTTCCACCTGTTTTGCGGTTAAAAAGTGGCATTCGTCAACAACCACAAGGTCCAAAGGTTGTTTTTTGTGTTCATAATAAAAAAGTTCCAAAAGGTTTTCGCTTTTTCTAAAAACACACACAGGGCCTTTTTTTGAGGCTTTAATATTTTGATTTCTGGTGTCTATTTCCGATTTAAGAAACAGCACACTTTTCCCTTTTTTAAGTTCTTCGGCTCTAAAATCAAGTGAATACTCAATTTTGGGCGTTGACATCACAAAATATTTGTATGTGAGCATGACAAAACCTCCTAACTTTAATATAATAACAAATTTCAAAATAAAACACAAACTTTTTCTTGCTAAAACACTCAAAAATGTTGTATTATTACAAAAGAGGACAAAAACTTGAAAGATTTATCACTGATAAGAAATTTTTGTATTATTGCACACATAGATCATGGCAAAAGCACTCTCGCTGACAGGCTGATTGAACTCACAGGCACAGTTTCAAAACGAGATATGCAAAGCCAAATTTTGGACAGCATGGAACTTGAACGCGAAAAGGGAATTACAATCAAACTTGCTCCAACGCGTTTGATTTATGAATATGAGGGCAAAGAATACACACTAAATTTGATTGACACGCCTGGACATGTGGACTTCACTTATGAAGTTTCGCGTTCTCTTGCCGCTTGTGAGGGGGCGCTCCTTCTTGTTGATGCAACGCAGGGCGTGGAGGCTCAAACGCTGGCAAACACCTATCTTGCACTTGACAACAATTTGGAAATTGTTCCAATAATAAACAAAATAGATCTTCCTTCGGCGCAAATTGAGGCTTCAAAAGAGGAAATTGAGCAGGTTATTGGCTTAGATGCACAAGATTGTCCTTGCATTTCTGCAAAAGAAGGCACAAATATAGACCAAGTGTTGAAAGCGATAATCACAAAAATTCCTCAGCCGGTTGGGGATGAAAACAAACCTCTTAAAGCACTTATTTTTGACAGCCATTATGACAATTTTAAGGGGGCAATTTGTTTAATTCGTGTGTTTGATGGCAGCGTTAAAGCGGGCGATAAAATTTTGTTTATGCAAACAGGCAAAACTTTTGAAGTGACGGAAGTTGGCATTTTTGTTCCAAACACAAAGGCCATTGATATGTTGTCGGCAGGAGATGTTGGCTATATTGCCGCTTCAATCAAAACCATTGCCGATGTTAAAGTTGGCGACACCGTCACAAGTGCGGAATATCCAATCGAAAAACCTCTTGAAGGCTACAAAGAAGTGCAGCCGGTTGTTTTTTGCGGAATTTTCACTGTGGACGGGGCAAAATATAACGACCTTAAAGATGCTCTTGAAAAACTTAAACTCAATGATGCAAGTTTGCAATTCACTGCGGAAGTTTCTTCGGCACTTGGCTTTGGTTTTAGGTGTGGCTTTTTGGGACTTTTGCATCTTGAAATAATCACCGAAAGGCTTGAAAGAGAATTTGACCTTGACATCATAACCACAGCGCCAAGCGTTTCCTATCACGTGTTTAAAACTAATGGGCAAATGTTGGAAATATCAAATCCATCAAATTTGCCAACAGCAGTTGAAATTTCGCGAATTGAAGAGCCTATTGTGAAAGTTAATTTGTTCACTCCGCCAGAATATGTTGGTGCAATTATGGAACTTTGCCAAGACAAGCGCGGAGTTTACAAAGATATGCAATATTTGGACAAAAGCAGGGTGGAGTTAAAATATATTTTGCCACTTGGCGAAATTATTTATGACTTTTTTGACAGTTTGAAATCGCGCACAAAAGGATATGCAAGTTTTGACTATGAACTATGCGGCTTTGAGCCTGCTGACCTTGTGAAAGTGGACCTATTGCTTAACGGCGAAAAATGCGATGCGCTTTCTCTCATTGTTCATAAGGACAAAGCATATAGTCGTGGGCGAGAACTTGCCGAAAGGCTGAAAAAAATTATTCCAAGACAACTTTTTGAAGTGCCAATTCAAGCATGCATAGGCAACAAAATCATTGCACGCGAAACAATCTCGGCGATGAGGAAAGATGTTTTGGCAAAATGTTATGGTGGCGATATTTCGCGAAAAAGAAAACTTCTTGAAAAGCAAAAAGAGGGCAAGAAAAAAATGCGAAAAATAGGCTCAGTTGAAATTCCTTCCGAAGCATTTATGAGCATTTTGAAACTTGACGAGGACGATAAATAATGAGGGAAATTTCCATTTATGTGCACATACCTTTTTGCAAGCAAAAGTGCTTTTATTGTGCATTCAATTCTTTTTGTGCAGACGAACAAACAAGAAAACATTATTTGGACTTGTTGTGCAAGGAAATTTGCCAGCGAAAGCAGGCCGATTGTGTGGTTAAAACAATTTATATTGGCGGGGGCACGCCAAGCATTTTGACACCACTTGAAATTCAAAGAGTTGTGAAAGCAATTTATGACAATTTTGATGTTTATGAGGATGCAGAATTCACCATTGAGGCCAATCCAGAGAGTTTGACGGAGGAAATTTTGCAAACTTGGAAGGGGCTGCGTGTTAACAGAGTGAGTGTTGGGGTGCAAAGTTTAAACGACAAAACTTTGAAAGAAATTGGCAGGTTGCATGACAAAAAAATGGCGTTGCAGGCTGTAAAAATGGCAAGAAAATATTTTGACAATGTTTCATGCGATTTGATTGTTGGCTTGCAGCACGAAAGTGGCAAAGATTTGTGTTTGCACGCAAAAAGTTTGATTGAACTTGGAATAAAACATATTTCGTGCTATCTTTTGGAAGTTTATGACAACACAAAACTGGGAAAACTTGTGGCGGACAAAAAATATTTGCCCGAAAATGATGAAAACACC
>CANRMV010000105.1 GCA_947631875.1 uncultured Clostridia bacterium | reverse complement strand
CTTGACGGCTCGCACGTGGTGTTCACTCTCATTGAGTGGATTAAGGGAAAACCAATAAACAGAAAGGTGGAAAATGCAATCCATCTTGCCGGAATTTGCATCCTTTTGGGATTTGTGATAATTGTGGATATATTGCACTTTGTTTTGTAATATGTTTTAAAAAATCTTGACAAACGGGCGGAATTATATTAGAATAAAACTATGAATTTTGAGGAAGAGTTTTATTCGTCTTTTGGCGACAAATACAGGCGCTTATCCCTTAAAAATGCTGTGGTGAACAGAAGAAACGAAACTGCCACAATAACTTTTTTGTATCCTTCCACAACTGCCGAGATTTCGCCAGAGGAAAAGAAGGAAATAATTGACTTTTTTAAAGATAGACTTCCCTTTGAAAAACTTGACTTGAAGGTTAAGTTTATGAAGGTTTATCTGGAAGAAAAATTGATTTTAAAAGCCATTGAAACCTTTTTCCTTGAAAGATACAAACTTGTCAGCACATATTTAAAGCCAGAAAACATCAAAATTACAGTGGGGGCGATTGATGTTGGCATTGAGATTGAATTGAGTTCGCGCCTTAACAAATTTTTTGTTGAACACAACATCACAAGCGAACTTGCCAAATTTCTGCAAATCAATTTTTTAACTGAATTTATTGTCACCATAAAGGAAAACAGTCAAATTGTTGACGAAGTGGACATTGAAAATGTTGAAATGAAAACCTCTTTCACTGCTGTGAAAAGATATAAAGTTGAAGTTATCAAAGAGTTTGTGGGAAAAGATTTTGTCACAAAACCGGAATATCTTTCAACTGTCAGACATCCAAAAGAGGGGGTTATTGTTGCCGGCTTTGTGAACAAAGTTGAGAGGCGTGATTTCCTCATCAAAAAGGGCAAGCGTGAGGGGGAACAGAAGGCGTATTTCACCTTTGAACTCAGTGACGACAAAGGCAAAATTGACTGCATCTATTTTTGCCCTAAAAAATATGAAAAACCTATGTCCGCACTTGAAGACTACATGTATGTTTTGGCGCAGGGGGATGCCCGCTTAAACAAAATGGGCAAACTTTGCTTGTATGTTGAAAAGTTGGCTTTGGCAAACAGAGTTCAAGAAGAAGAAAAGCCAAAAGAGTTGGAGTATCCTGGCAAAGTTGTTGAGATTGAAAAACTTTCCGCTTTGGAACAAGACAATATGTTTGGAAATCGCGATAAATACAACCGCAAAATTATGGGCAAACAAATTGTTGTGTTTGATATTGAAACCACCGGGCTTGACGACCAGAGCGACCAAATAATTGAACTTGGGGCGGTTAAGATTGACAACGGAAACATCATTGAAAAATTTTCAACCTTTGTTAAGCCAACCAAAAGCATTCCACGCGAAGTTTCAAATTTAACAGGAATAACCAATGCGATGGTGAAAAATGCTCCACCGATTGAATTTGTTATAAGGGATTTTTATGACTTCACAAGAGGGTGCGTGCTGTCAGGGCATAACATAATCGGCTTTGATATAAAATTCATCAGGCGCGAAGGCGAAAATGTTGGATTGGATTTTGATAACGACCTTATTGATACGATGAACGAGGCCAGAGTTGCAAGGTTAAAAATTTCCAGATTTAATCTTGGCACAGTTACAAAGGCACTTGGAATTTCTTTGGAAGGAGCACATAGAGCGTGGAATGATGCTTTTGCAACTGCGCAGGTGCTTTTGAAACTTAATGAGGCATAGTTTTTTGATAAAATGGATGAAATAAACAATATAAATTCTAAAAATATATAAATTTTTATAAAATATTTTTAAAAATTCTTGCTTTTTAGAAAAAATTGGATTATAATAACTATATCTTGACAAGTAGGAGGCAAATTTTGCCTCCTACGTTTGTTAAAAAGAGCATTTTTAAGCAAAAAAAACAAATAATGGAGGTTTTATGGCAAAAGTAAAACAAATTTGCGAAGAAAAACTTAAAGGCGTTATTGAAGAGATGGGCTTTGAACTTGTTGAAGTGTCCTATGTTAAGGAAAACGGCGGAATGAGCCTTATTTTCACAATCGACAAAGACGAAGGCGTGACCATTGATGACTGTGAACTTGTAAGCAAGAAAATTGATCCAATTTTGGACGAGTTGAACCCAACGGATGATGCTCCATACACACTTGTGGTTTCTTCGCGTGGGCTTGACAGACCAATCAAAACAGATAGAGACTTGAAACGCACGCTTGGAAAGAAAGTTGAACTTACACTCTTTTCAAAGTTGAATGGCAAGAAAGAGTTTAGCGGAGTTTTGAAAACTTTTGATGAAAAAACTGTTACACTTATTGAGAACGAAAAAGAATTGGTTTTTGAGCGAGATAAAATTGCTGTAATGAAACTTGTTATTGAGTTTTAAATAAAAAGGAGAACAAAATGGTTAATAAAGATTTTTTTAAGGCACTTGATGATTTGCAAGCAGAAAAGAAAATTGACAAGGATGTGTTTATTCAAACACTTGAAACAGCGCTCACATCTGCATATAAAAAGATGTATGGTGAGGCTAAATCGGCAATGGTTAAACTTTATCCAGAGCGAAACACAATAAGGATTTATTCCTACAAAACAGTTGTTGACGAAGTTGAGGACCCAGACAAACAAATTTCTTTGGCTGAGGCAAGAACAATCAAAAAATCCTACAAAGTGGGAGATATGGTTGTTGTTGAGGAAACCACAAAGGATTTTGGAAGAATTGCGGCACAAACAGCAAAGCAAGTTGTTATGCAAAAACTTCGTGAAATGGAAAGACAAAATGCTTTGAGCGAACTTTCTGAAAAAGAGGACGAACTTTTAACAACAATCGTTAAGCGCGTGGACGGCGACACAGTTTATGTTCAAATTGCAGGCTCTAACACTGAGGGCGTGATGATGAAAAATGACCAAATTCCAACCGACAAATTCAATGTTGGCGACAGAGTTAAGGTTTATGTTAAAAAGATTAAAGACAGTTTCAGAGGTCCACAAATTCAAGTTTCAAGAAGCAACATCGGCTTTGTTAGAAAGTTGTTTGAACTTGAAATTCCTGAGGTTGCAAGTGGCGATGTGAAAATTAAAAACATTGCAAGAGATCCTGGAAATCGTGCCAAAGTGGCTGTTTTCACAGAAAAACCAAATATTGACCCTGTTGGAACTTGCGTTGGAAATCGCGGCAGCAGAATAAACACAATCATCAACGAACTTAACGGTGAAAAAATCGACCTTGTTGAATATTCGGATGACCCACTTGAATATATTGCAAGAGCGCTCAGCCCAGCAAAAGTGCTTTCAGTGGAAACAAACGACAGTTTGAATATGTCTCAGGCGATTGTTCCAGACGACAAATTGTCACTTGCAATCGGCAAAAACGGACAAAATGTTAGGCTTGCTGCAAAACTCACAGGTTGGAAGATTGATGTTAAGCCAGAAAGTTTCTTGAAACAAAATTCAACATCTTCTCAAACAGAAAACGAAACGGAATATGAACTCACAGAACTTTCAGACGAAGCATCTTTCGATATGGACGATTTGGAAGAACTTGAACCAATTGACACAGACTTTGACGGACAAGACGAATAAAAGGCGCGGGCTATGCAAGGAAAAGAAAAAATAAGAATGTGCATTGTGTGTCGTGGGCAAAGCGACAAAAAAACGCTTTTGAGGATTGTTAAAAACAAAGACGGCGAAATTTTTGTGGACAAAACAGGAAAGGCAAATGGCAGAGGAGCATATGTTTGCAAAAATAAAGAATGCTTTGAAAAACTGAAAAAAACAAAAGCGTTAAATCGTGCCTTCAAATGCAATGTGAAAGATGAGGTTTATGAAAGGATAGGTGAGGCGATTGAAGAGTGTTAATGGGCTTATTTCCATTGCCAGAAAGGCGGGCTTTTGCATTATTGGGCAGGACAACCTTTTGGGCTATGACAAAAAACTTTACTTGCTGCTTTTGGATGAAACAGCGGGCGAGGCGTTAAAGAAAAGCATCAACTATCTTTCAAAACAAAAAAACGCACAACTGATAATC
>CANRMV010000104.1 GCA_947631875.1 uncultured Clostridia bacterium | reverse complement strand
AAATTGAGAAATAAAAGTTGATTTTCCAACGCGAACAGGCCCAACCACGCCAACATAAATATCCCCATTGGTGCGAGTTTTTATGTCCTCATAAATTTCGTAATTATCCATGTTAACCTCCTAAGGATAACATATCTTATGCCTGCGCAAAAAAAATTAGAATTCTATTTTGTTATTTCTTAAACTAAAATCTGTTAACCATAAAATAAAACGAAATAAAAAAAGAGCGGTTGCCCGCCCCAATTATTCCTCTTTTTTCTTTTTTCTTTTGCCAAACACTTTTTCTGCAAAATTCATTTTTGGCTCAGTTCCTTTAAAAAGGCGATAGAAATTTTTGTGATGCAAGGCAAAAACCAATACAAACACAAACCAAATAATCACCAAAATTCCAATCAAATAGGTTGGCTGAATTGTCCAATACATCCATGTTGCCACAGCGGAAAGCGTTGTAATAAAGGACAAATTGATGATAAAGCCATAAGGAACAACAAGCAGGAACAGCAAAAAGCAAATTGCAAAGCAAACAAGCGAAATCCACCAAAGATGCGGATTAAACAAAAACATAGCAAAGGTGCAAGCAACGCCTTTTCCTCCGCGAAATTTGTAATACACAGGCACGCAATGCCCAATAATTCCACTTTCACTCACCAAAAAGTAAGCAAAATCGCCCGAGCCCGCAAAGAAATGGTTAAACAGAAAATACATTCCAAGTGCAGGAACACCAACTTTTATGGCATCCAACGCAAGCGTCAAAAGTGCCTCCCCAAAACCGCGAGTTCTAAGCACATTCATAGTTCCGGGATTGTTGCTTCCCTCCTGTGTGATGTCCTTGCGTGCAATCCACCAAGTGCAAATTCGGGCAAAACTCAAACTGCCCAAAAAGTATTCACAAACGCAAGCAATCACCAAATATAAAGCAATCATAGGTCTTCCTCCTTTCCTTTAAAAACCAATTCAATCGGCGTTCCGGAAAAGTCCACGCGCTCTCTAAGTCTGTTTTCAAGATATCTTTCGTAAGAAAAATTTATAAGTTTTGCATCGTTGCAAAACACAACAAATTTTGGTGGGTTTGTGGAACTTTGCGTTGCATAAAAAATCTTGCATTTTTTGCCACTTTTAGACGGCGGTTCAAAGTTTAAAATCGCATCTTGTAAAAAGTCATTCAAAATCCCCGTTGTTATTCTTCGTGAAGAATTTTCAAAAACTTCGTCCACTGTTTGCATAATAAGCGAAAGCCCACTTCCCGTGAGAGCCGACACAAACACGGCCTTAAAGTAGGACATAAATGAAAGTTTTTCTTTCAGCATTTTCAAATAGTCATCTTTTGAGGACATTTTCTCGTCCCATTTGTTCACAACAATCACACTTGGCTTTTTCGCCTCATGAACGTAGCCGGCAATTCTCACATCTTGCTCTGTAAGTTCCGAATTTCCTTCAAAAACAACAAGCGCCACATCGCAATCCTCAATCGCCGACATGCTTCTAAGAACCGACCACCCTTCAACCGATTGCTTTTCCACCGCTCTTTGCCGCCTAAGCCCCGCTGTGTCAATCAAAAAATAGTTCTTTTTGTTGCATTTAAAAGGAATTTTCACGCTGTCACGCGTTGTGCCTTCAACATCCGAAACCACAACCCTCTTTTTGCCCAAAAGTCTGTTTATAAGCGAACTTTTGCCAACATTTGGCCTGCCCACTAGGCAAATTTTTGTTCCAATCTCGTCCTCAATTTCATATTTAGGAAAATAGGACACAACTTTGTCAAGCACATCACCCACGCCTTTGCCCTGAGTTGATGACATTGCCAAAGGCTCGCCCAGCCCCAGCGAATAAAATTCATAGGTTTGAGATTGCTCAAAATTATCCAACTTGTTCACCGCCAAAACAATGGGAACTTTTTTCTTTCGCAATAATTTTGCAACATCTTCATCCGATTTTGTCACGCCCGTTTTTCCGTCAACAACAAAAATAATAACGTTTGCATTTTCAAGCGCAATTTCAACTTGCTCCAAAATTTCTTTTTGGAAGATGTCCTCTTTTGAAAGTTCAACTCCACCTGTGTCCACAAGTGTGAAATCGTGTCCACTCCAAGTTGCATCAGCATAAAGTCTGTCACGTGTTACACCCGGAGCATCATCAACAATACTCAACCGTTTTCCACACACTCTATTAAAAAATGTGGACTTGCCAACATTCGCTCTTCCAACCACAGCAACAATAGGTTTACTCATACAAAAATTATAACATACACAGCAAAAATTTTGCAAATCTTTTAATAGGAAATCAAATCTTTTTCTTGTCACATTTTTTGTTGCAAGAGTTGCAACGGGAACACAATTTTTTCTTTTTTAATCGCGAAAAAACGAAAAAAATTGCAAAAAATATCAAAAAAATGCAAAAAATTGTCAAAAATGGCACTAAAAATCCAAATATTTCAAAAGCAAAGAAAATATTGTAAGTCACCAGCGCCACAACATAAGCCACAACAAGTTGAAGGCAAACAGAAAAAATTGTCCACTTTTTTCCAATCTCTTGAAGGAGCATTGAAACTGATGCTATACACGGCGTGTAGAGCAAGCAATAAACCAAAAAGGAAACAACGGAAGCCTTGCTTGAAAAATAGATTAAACTTGTTGGCAACAACAGCGAAGCGGAAAGAAGTTTGGTTGCATTTGCATCAATTCCGTTAAACATGGCAATAGAGGACACAACAACCTCTTTTGCAACCAAGCCAGAAAGCAGTGATGCTACAATCGCCCAATTTCCAAAGCCAAGAGGAGTGAAAATTGGAGCAAGAATTTTGCCGAACCCTTCAAGCATACTTTCGCCGCCACTTGCTGGCACATACTTAAAGGAAAAACTGAATGAAGAAAGCAGCCACACAATTATGTTCATGGAAATCATAACCGAGCCAACTCTCACCACAAAATCTTTGGTGTTTTTCCAAATGATATTTCCAATTCTTTTTAAACTCGTCATGCGATATGGCGGAAATTCAAGAATAAAACTTTGTTTTTTGCTTTTTAAAATGGTTTTTTCGCAAATCAAAGAAATCAAAATTGCAACCACAATTCCCAAACAATAAAGGCCCAAAATGTAAAAGATGTTTTTTGCGCCAAAAAATGCCCCGCCAATCACGGTGTAAATTGGAATTTTTGCCGAACAACTCATATAAGGGCACAAAATCGCGGTTTTTATTTTTGCATTTTTGTCCTCCATATTTCGCGAAGTCATAATGGCAGTTGTGGAACAGCCAAAACCCATAAGAAGTGTGTAAATTCCTTTTCCAGAAAGACCAACTTTGGACAAGATGTCCTCAAAAATAAATGCCACCCTTGCCATATAACCGCTGTCCTCCAAAATTGAGAGAAAGAAAAACAAAAGCACAACTTGTGGTAAAAAGGAAAGAACGGTTGACACCCCTCCAAACACCGCTGATGCAAAAAAATCATAGATAAAAGTTTTTCCAAGATTTTTTTCAATGAGCGACAAAATTGGATTTGTTAAAAGGGACAAAAAATTACTAAACAAATCTGACAAAAAAGCGCCCACCGAAAAAAATGTCAAATAAAATATTCCACAAAGTATAAGCAAAAAAATTGGAAAAGCCAGCCATTTGTTTAAAATAAACTTGTCCAATTTGCTTTTTCCATAAATCTGTTTTCCACCAACTTCGCACTGCGAAAGCAGTTGGTCAATGTAGGAAAAACGCAATTTGCTTATCATTTGAATGCTGTCTTTTGGAATTTCTTCAAACACCTCTTTTGGATTTTTCCCAAGCGCTTCAAAAAACTTTTCATCGCGCTCAAAAGCCTTAATTTTACAAAAAACATCAAAATTTTGCATTTTTTTTGCATTTTTTGACATTTTTTCAAGGTTTTTTAAATAAGGCAAGTTGTATTTTTGTTTTTTCTGCGTCAAACATTTTTTGAGATTTTCAAGGCCCACACCTTTTTCCGCATCAATCTCAATGACATCCACGCCCAGCAAAGTTGACAATTTTTTGAAGTCAATTTTGCTGTTTTTCTTTTTGACAATTTGATTTACTGCCACCACGCTGTCACAACCTTTTTC
>CANRMV010000103.1 GCA_947631875.1 uncultured Clostridia bacterium | reverse complement strand
ATGAAGCGGAAAGAAAACTTGAACGCACGCGTGACAATCTGACAAGAATCGACGACATCAGAGCGGAAATTGACCGCCAAATGGGGCCACTTCGCAAGCAGGCAGAGGATGCCAAGAAATATTTGGAATACAAAGGTGCTTTGAAGGATTTGGAGGTGAACGCATATGTTTACCAATATGAAAATTCCAGCATTTTGAAAGAACAAATTAAGGCAAGAATGCAGGCGATTGAAGAGGAACTTTTTGCAAGGCAAGAGGACCTTGAAAATTTTTCTGTGACTTATAATGCAGAGCTAGAAAAACTTTCTTCTCACGACAAAAAAATAAATGCTTTGAGCGAGGAATTGCTGTCGCTTACTGTTGAACTTGAAAAGCAAGAAGGTGAAACAAAGGTTTTAAGAGAGAGAATAAACTTTACAAACAAAGAAAATGACCGAATAAATTTGGACATCACAAACGCAAATGTTGTCATTGAAAATTGCGATGAGCAAATGGATGCAAAGAGGCAGGAAAGGCTGTATTTGGAAGGCCGCCGCAACGCTTTAAATTCTTCTTATGAAGAACTTTCCAATGAGCATCTAAAAATTGTTGATGAAATGTCACTTTCTGAAACTGAGGCAGACCAATCTCAACAAAAAATCATCGAAACACTCGGCTCTCTTTCGGATGTTAAGAGCAATGTTTCAAGGCTGGAAACAGAGAAAGGTTTGTTGATGCAAAATCAGGGCACATTGGCAAAGAACATTGAGGATGTGAATGCCAAGTTGGAAGAGGCAAAAACGCTACAAAAAACCTCTTCTGATGCCATTGAAACCTACACAAAGGAATATGAAAAAGTTAAAAAAGAGGCAGAAGAAATTTCTGGCAGAATTTTTGTTGCCACAAAGGAAATTTCTGACCTTGAAAATGAACGTGCAAATTTCATAACACAAGTTAAGGTTTTTGAAAACAGAAAAAAATTGCTCACTGAAATGCAGGCAGAATACGAGGGCTATGCATACAGTGTTAAGAAAATTTTGAAAGAAAGCGAAAGAAACAATGCACTTAAAAGCAAAATGGTTGGCGTTTTGGCATCACTTATCAAAGTTCCGGCACAGTTTGAAACAGCCATTGAGGTTGCACTCGGAAACGCCGTGCAAAACATTGTCACTTTTGATGAAAATGGCGCAAAGGATTTGATTGAATACTTAAAACAAAACCAATTTGGGCGTGCAACTTTCCTTCCAATTTCAAGCATGAAAAGAAGAGATTTGGACGAGCATCTTGTTGCAGGCAAAAAGGGCGTTTTTGGAGTTGCAAGCAAACTTATTTCTTATGACCGAAAAATTGACAATGTTGTCAGCAATTTGCTTGGAGCAACAGTGATTGTTGACAATATGGTGACGGCGGTTAATCTTGCAAGGGAAAATCGTTATTCGTTTAGAATTGTCACTCTTGAAGGCGACATTGTAAGCACGCAAGGCTCACTTACAGGCGGAAGCAAAAAGAGTGAGGCCGTGAACCTTATTTCGCGTGAAAGAGAAATTGAAACAACATCAAATGAAATTGACAATCTGACAACCAAAATTTATGAGATGAAAAACAAGATTGAATATCTTAAAGTTGATTTAAATGGCTCAAAAACCGAAGAAAAACAAATTGGCGACAGGAAGAATGAACTTGAAATTAAACTTGCCAAAGAACAAGAAAAATTGGGAGCCATTGAAACCTCCGTTAAAAATTTGGAGGAAGAGGGCAGAGTTCTTAACATGGAAAAAACCACAGTTGAGAACAAACTTAAACTTATTGATGGAGAACTGAAACAAACAAGCCTTGTTCAAAATGCTTTGAGCGGAAACAAGGATGATGCTGACCTTTTGATTAAGCAAAAGCAGGAAAGATACAACGAAATTAGAGCAAAACGAGACGAAATTGTTTCCAATATGACAACAGTTAAAGTGGATTTGGCATCTTGTGAAAGCAAACTTAAAGCGGTTGAGGACGAACTTGACAGGCTTTTGCTTGAAAAAGATAAGCAATTATCTGGCATTGAGGCGTTGAAATCTCATTTGGCGGAAAACGAGAAGTTTATCGCCAATGCCGAAGAGATGATAAGGCAAAAAATTGAGAATGCTGGGCCATCGCTTGCAAAAGACAATTTGCAAAAAATTAGGAATGAAAGAGAGAGTTTGCAAAACGAAAAAGTTGCAATTTCCCAGAACATAAAAAATCTTGACGAGAAAAAGACGGCTGTTATGGAAGAAATTGCCAAGATAAACGATAAAAAATATCGCGAGGACACCAACTTAACCAAAGTTGACACCGAACTTGAAGCAATGCAAGAGCGTATTTATGAGGAATACAGCCTCACATACAATGGTTGCTTGGAGTTTAAGAGGCCAGATTTTGACATTAAAGAGGCATCAATCGAAATAAACAAATTGAAACGAAATATTTCCGCACTTGGATATGTTAATGTTCATGCCATTGAGGATGTTGCGGCACTTTTGGATAGATACAACGATATGACCACACAGGCCGATGATTTGAAAAAGGCAGAGGACGATTTGGTTAAGATTATCAAAGATTTGTCAAGCGAAATGTTAACCAAATTTAATGACGAATTTTCAAAGATAAACGACAGTTTCAAAGTTGTGTTTAGAGAGTTGTTTGGCGGCGGAAATGCCAAACTTGAACTTACGGAATCTGAGGACCCACTAAATGCGGGCGTGGAAATTATGGTGCAGTTGCCAGGAAAGGCTGCAAACAAATTGTCGCTTTTGTCGGGAGGCGAAAAAACTTTAACCGCCATTGCACTTTTGTTTGCAATTTTGAGGCTGAAACCACTGCCATTCTCGTTGCTTGACGAAATTGAGGCGGCTTTGGACGATGCCAACATTGAAAGATTTGCAATGTATCTTAAAAAATTGTCGCAAACAACACAGTTTATTGTCATAACGCACAGAAAGCCAACAATGGAACTTTCTGACTGCTTGTATGGCGTTACAATGGAAGAAAAAGGCGTTTCTAAGATTGTTTCTGTTAAACTTGCAGATGCCATGAAACTTGAAGAGGAGGCAAAATAATGGGGCTTTTTAAGAAAATTGCAGGGGCTTTGAAGAAAACAAAAGATGCTTTCAACAGAAAAATTGATGCATTATTAAGTCATGGCGAAGTTGATGATGAACTTTTTGACGATTTAACTGACATTTTGATTTCTTGCGATATTGGCGTTAAGGCCTCGCTTGAAATTGTTGAAGAACTTCGCGATGAGTGCCATGAACGAAAAATCCGCAAAGCCGAAGATGTTAAAGTGGTTTTAAAGGAAATTATCACAAGTTATTTTTCCGATGCTCCACAAATTGACATTCAATTTCCTGCAATAATCACAATTATAGGTGTTAATGGGGTTGGAAAAACCACAACCATTGGAAAACTAGCAGATTACTTTAAACGCGAGAAAAAATCGGTTACACTTGTTGCAGGTGACACTTTCAGGGCGGCGGCATCAAACCAACTTGCTGAGTGGGCGGACAGGACAAAAACTAGAATTATTAAGCAAGCCGAAGGTGCTGATGCGGCGGCAGTTGTGTTTGACGGAATTGCAAGTGCAAAAGCAAACAAAACAGATGTGCTTCTTGTTGACACTGCTGGCAGACTTCACACAAAAACAAATTTGATGGCAGAACTTCAAAAGATTGACAAAATCATATCCAGAGAATATCCTCAGGCAAACAAATACAATTTCATTGTGCTTGATGCAACAACAGGACAAAATGCTCTAAGCCAAATAAATGCTTTTTCGGAATATTGCCACATTGATGGAATTGTGCTTACAAAACTTGACGGAACTGCAAAAGGTGGCGTGATTATTGCCATTGAGAAAGAATATAAATTGCCTGTTGTTTTTGTTGGAACGGGAGAAAAACAAGAGGACATTGATAAGTTTGATGCAAAAGAATTTGTGGATGGATTGTTCTAGATATAGTGTAGTATGCAACGCATAATACACCACATATTGTGTTATGCAAAATTGGAGGAGTTATGAGTTATAAATTGGAAGGAAAAATTGCAGTTGTTTCTGGTGGCGACAGTGGCATTGGATTTGCAATTTCAA
>CANRMV010000102.1 GCA_947631875.1 uncultured Clostridia bacterium | reverse complement strand
AGATGACATTTTGTTTTATGGGCTTGTGAACTCAAAAGAGCCAATAAAACATAAACATCGCTCGATTGTGAACAATCTGCGCATATTTTTGGAAACTTTGAAAGCGGACACGGATTTTGACACTCAAATTTTTGAGTTTGAAGATGGCGTGAGCGTAAGCAAAAAGATAAAGTAAGGAGGAATGATTATGGCAGCGGATAAAGAAGAATTGTTGGCAGTTTTAAATGAAGCGGGGGGGGGCAACAGGCAAATTTGAAAAACGCAGTGTTGTCCATGCCAATCAACTTTTTCACAATGAGGTGGCACTTTGGATTTTGAACAAGAAGGACAAAACGGTTTTGGTTCAAAGGCGAAGCCCTTATAAAAAACAAAACCCAAACAAAATTGCTTTGTGTGCTGGGCATGTTGTTGGAAAAGAAAGCATAAAAGAAGCACTTTTTAAGGAAGCCAAAGAAGAACTTGGGCTTGATCTTGAAAAATATGCTGTCATGCCACTTATCATAGCGAAAAGAACAGAGCCAAACAACTATTGTTTCTCTCATCATTTCTACATTTTTGAAGATAAGCCAGCAGAGAAATACAAAATTCAAAAAGAAGAACTCTCCGAAGTGTTTTATTTGCCATTTGAAAAGTTTAAAGATATGGTTTGCAACAATGACCCAGATGTTGCCTACAAACATTCTGCTTATTATGATAAGATATTTGAAATGTTGGAAGAAGCGTTAAAATAAAAGCAGGAGACTGCTTTTTTTGTTGTTTGTTGAATTTTTTTTGGTTTTTCTTTGATTTATTGCTAAAATTTGCTACAATAGACATATGGACTTTGAAATTCAAATTATTAGATTTTTGCAGGCGGGAAGAACTCCGTTCTTTGATGGCTTCTTTCAAATTGTTTCCAATCTTGGCACTTACTTGGGGGCGGCGGCTTTGATTGTTTTGCTGCTTATCTTCAACAGGCGGCTGTGTTTTTGGTATCTTTTTTCTTATGGTTTTGTTTATTTGGTGAACAATGTTTTGGTGAAAAATCTTGTTCAAAGGCCAAGACCGTTTGATGTTAGCAGCACAGTGCTAAACTTGGGAGATGCAGTCACCGATTTCAGTTTTCCAAGTGGACATATTGCGTGCGCAACGGCGATTGCAATCTTTTTGGGCTATTTTCTGTTTCAAATTTACAAAAAACGCAACGAAAGAATTTGGATTGTTTTGGGGTGCAGCGCCTATCTAGTGCTTGTGGCGGTTTCAAGAATGTATCTTGGAAAGCACTATCTCACAGATTTAATTGGCGGTTTTGCAATTTCTGCAATCATCTGCCTGTTGGGAATTTGGTTTATGAGAACATATTATAAAAAGAAAAAAGAGGAAAAAATTGATGAAAATAAAAGTTGACATAAATGGGCTGGGGCAATTATCGCAATTTGCCGAAGCGTTTGCAAAAACTTTGAAAGAGCCAAAAATAATCCTCCTCAAAGGCGACTTGGGCAGTGGCAAAACAACTTTTGTGAAAGAGGTTGTAAAATTTTTGGGGTGCAACACTCCTGTTACAAGTCCAACTTTCACACTTTTGAACATCTATGAAGGAAAGTTTAAGATTTATCACTTTGATATGTATCGGCTTTCATCCGCTGAGGAGGCAGAGGGCGTTGGATTTGCTGAATATTTTGATAAAAACACGCTTGACGGAATTGTTTTTGTTGAGTGGCCAGAAAATGTTGAGGGGCTGATTAAAAAAGCGGATTTTGTGGTTTCCATAACAAAACTTTCCCCAAATGCCAGAAGAATTATTGTTGAAGGAGAATGAAAATGCTTGCAATAAACACTGCTTTAATGACGGCAGACCTTGCACTTGAAACAAACAAAAAAACATATTTTAAAACACTTGATGCAAAAGCAAAGCACTCCGAAAATGTGCTGAAAAACATTGACGAATTGTGCACAGAGGCCAAAATTGATGTTTTGGATGTTGAAACTGTGGCGGTGGTCACTGGGCCAGGTTCATTTACTGGGCTTAGGATTGGAGTTGCGATTGCCAAAGCACTTGGTTGCGTGAAAAAAGACCTAAAATTTATTTCTTTGTCCTCTTTGGAATTTATGGCATATACTATTGCAAAACAAAAGATGAGTTCTGGCAATTTCACTTGTATAATCAACGCTCTTTCTGGCAATTATTTTGTGGCAGAATTTGACAAAAACGGAAAGTGCATAAGTGAGGACAGAATGATAAGTGAGGGCGAACTTTCAAATTGTAAAAACCTCTTTGCGCTTGCTGGGGACACTAAACTTGGGGCAAAAGAAATCACACTGTCCGCACAAATGCTTTTGGATTTTGCAAAGGAAAAAGAGGCAGAAAAGGCGTATATTACACTTGAAAGTTTGTTGCCTGTTTACATTAGGCCTTCACAGGCGGAAGACAACCTTTTGAAAAAAAGTAAAAAATGTTAGTAAAATCATTTGACATTAAATATAAATACTTGTAGAATACTCAAAGAAAAGGAGAAATTATGAAAAAACCTGTATATATTAGATGCCCAAGATGCGAACTTAACTATATTGAAAAAAAGGATAAACTTTGCAGTGTGTGCAAGGCAGAACTTTCTGCTAAACATGACGAATTGATTGGCGACCTTGATTTGGAACTTTGCCCAATTTGCAAAACGAATTATATTCAACCAGATGAAATTATGTGCCCAACTTGTTTGAAAGAACATCATTCGGAAGAAGATGATGTTGGAAATGATTGGGAAGATTATCTTAATCGTGACGAGGAAGAAGTTGTGTATGATGACGAAGAAACGGGCGACATGGCATCGGTGACCGACCTTGATGACGATATTTTGGATGACGACATCGACACGGGCATTGGCTTTGACGACAGGTTGGATGACGGAAGCCTTGACGATGACTTGGATGAGGAACTTGACGAAGAGTTTGGTGACGAGTTTGATGACGAGGATGAAGAAGATGATTTGGACGAAGATGAGGATGATGACGAAGAAGATGATGAGGATGACGACGAGGACGATGATGACGATTTTTAAAGAGGAAATTTGATTTTCCTCTTTTTATTTTGTGATATGCTTGGCCTATTAAAACAAAAAATAATTCAAATTATAAAAAGAAAAACCTCTAAAATATAGAGGTTATTTTCTTATTTTTTCTTTTTCTTTGAGCCCTGTTCTGTTTTGCTTGCCTCTTCTGCTTTTTCTGCCTGCATCTTTTCTCGTTCTTTATTAATCTTTGCAGAAGCCTTTTCAAGTTCTCTTCGCTTCATTTCTTCTTGGGCGTAGAACTTTCTTTCAAGTGACAACAAATGTTCAGGGGTGGCAAGTTCTTCTTTTTGTTTCTTCAAACTTTCAATCTTTTCAGCAATGACAGTTCTCTTTTGAGCAAAGGACTTAAATTCTTTATCAGTTGATTTTGAAACCTTGCCTTTATCTTTTGAACGAAGGCTGACAACTTTTTGTTTGTGTTCTTTTTCAATTCTTTCAAGTTCTGCCTCAAATTTGCCAATTTCTTCGGTTTTTGCGGCAATTTCTTTCTCTTGCTCTTCTTTTGCCGCTTTCTTTATTGCATCAATCTTTATGCTGCCCTTTCGGTCATAGGTTTCTTTTCTCTTCTTTTCAATTTTGCCAATTTTAATCTTTCTCAAAATAAAGCCAACAACTGCAATCACGATTGCAAGGGCGGTGATGAGTGAAGGAATTAAAAGCCAATTAAAGCCCTCGCCATTTGATGCTGGGGTGGTGTCGGTGTTTGTGTCTGTGTCGCTGTCATTTCCGTCATCTGGATTTTCCTCATCGCTGCCAGAAGCTTTTGCAACAAAACTGTTGCCTTTATAACCGCTTTGTGAGGTTTCTTTTTCAATTTTTTCATAGTCTGTTTGGCTGATGCTGTTGTCCAAGAACAAATCGCAAAGCACAAGATTTCCAGAAGTTTCATAGGTGTCACAAACAAGCGCAATATGGAGTTTTGCTGTGGTTGTTTCGCTTGGGTGAAGGTATATTGAATATTCTGTTAAGCCGTCTTCTGTTGTTTCAATTTCAGTCATATAATCAAATCCGGTAAGTCCAACAGTTGCCCCATAGTGATAGGTTTTGTCCTTATCCTTTCCTTCCGCCGTTGTTTGATATATGAAATGCGTTTTGAGTTTGAAGGAAAGTTTGTAATAGTTGCTTGAATCAA
>CANRMV010000101.1 GCA_947631875.1 uncultured Clostridia bacterium | reverse complement strand
ACGTTTCCAAGAATTGCAATGTTTTGACAGGAAACTTCGTATGCAGTAAGGTTTTCAACTGTGCCGTCCTCATATTGTTTTCTGTAATCACGAGATTGTATTCTGCCACTAACTTCAATTTGACAGCCTACACTCTGCGAAGCCATAAAGCGCGCATTCCTTCCCCAAAGAATGCAAGGAATATAATCCGTTTTGTGATAATTTGCCCTGTTCACTGCCAACAAAACATCACAAATTTCTCTGTCAAAAGGGGTTTTACGATAAACAGGCTCTTTGCAAACAAAGCCACGAAGTGCAATTTCATTGACATTTTCGTTTTTCCCAAATTCCACACTTTTAGCAAAAAAGTGCAAAATAAGCCTGCTTCTGTCATTTATAACTTTGTTGAAACTCCTGTATTCCCCCTCCAAAGTTAAAAAGTCGCCTTGATGAATTTCCTTCCCCATAAGCGTTCTTTCCGAAATGGTGACAGGAATGGTGTCCACCGCGTTTGACAATCTAACAACTTCAAGTTTAAGTTCATAAAATGTTTCGCCTTCAATTTGATGCGATTTTTGAATTTCGCTGCAAACCTCGCCCGAAATTCTTCCATAATTTGTTTCCGTTTTTTCGTAATTCATAATTTTTTCTCCTTTAATTTTTGTGTTGCACGCCATTTCTGTCAATCGTATAATCGCTTTCATAAACAAGGTCGGAAATTGCTGTCACTTTATAGCCCGCCACTTTCAATCTGTTAAGCACAAGCCTAAGCCCATCCAAAACATGGTCGGAGTTGTTGTGCATCAAGATGATTGAGCCGTTTTTCACTCGCGACATAATCCTCTGGCAAATTTCGTTTGCGGACAATCCCTTCCAATCCAAACTGTCAACATCCCATTGAATGGTTTTAAGCCCAAGCCCACTTGCAACATCCAAAAGGTCGTTGTTATAACTTCCAAAAGGCGCTCTGAAAAGTTTAACGTCCTTGCTTGTTATCGCCTTAATTTTGCCAATGCAAGTTTCAAGTTCGTTTTTCATTGTGGCTTTGTCAAGTTTAATCATATCCGGATGAGTGTTTGAGTGAGTTCCAATTTCAAGTCCAGCCTCATCGATTGCCTTAACCATTTCAGGATAATCATCAACCCAAAATCCAACCAAGAAGAAAGTTGCCTTTGCATCAAACTCATCCAAGATTTCAATAATCTCTTGCGTTTTATCTGCACCCCAAGCCGCATCAAAAGAAATTGCCACTTGCTTCTCATTGGTGTCCACATTGTAAATTGGAACTTTTCTTGTTGAATAGCCAAAGTAAACCGCAGCAGAAGTTGTCCCATTCACAGAAAGCGTCAAAGCCACACACACCAAAACCATTGCAATAAAAATTTTGATTGTTCTCGATTTGATGACAACAGAAAGCATACAAACCTCGCTTTTATAATAAAAGAATTTCTGTCCTAAAACAAAGCCCATTTTGGCGACAAAGCACCAAATTTGTCCTCATTTGTCGAATACAAAAGTAGAATATTTTTCTTTTAAAAAAAATAGAACAAAAATAAGTGAAAAATATTAAAAAAATAGTAAAAAATAGCACAAAATTCGACAAAAAAAAATGGCATTTTTAGCCATTTTTTAATAATTTTTAATATTTTTTTTAATATTTTATTTACATTAAAAACTAAATGCTTATTTTTTCTCCCGCCATAAAGTGATTTACAATTTCATAAGCATTCAAAGGTTTGCGAACTTTATCAATCTTATAAGCCTCAATGTTTTCTTTGCTTTTGCCACAATTTTTCGCAAATCTTTCAAGTATATTTTCAAGCGCCTCTTCTTTTGTTTCATATTCCCAAATTCCTCTACAATAAGCCCATGAAAATTCAAACCAACACCATTTCTCATTTTGTTTAAAAAGTGTGAATGTGTGCGTCGGGCCACCCTCTTGCCGATTTTTAAAACTCAAAAAGAAATAGCATTCATGTTCAATTCCGTATTCCTCAAAGAAAAGTCGCTCAAATTCTGTTAAATCCCAACAAACGCCATAGCCACTTTTAATCAAGTTTTTGCCAAGTTTTATTTTGTAAAATTTATTGAAGTTTTCCATAAAAGTAGGCTCTTCCTCTGTGAAAACTTTGCCACCATGTGTGAAGCCATACTTAACGTTTTTTTGCAAGTATATCAACAAATCTTGTGGAGTGGTTATTCCCAAATCTTTAAACTTCATCTTTTTCCTCTTAGTCACAGAAATTGTAAGCGCCCAAAATTTTTCTGGAAACAATTTGCGTTCCACTGCTGAGACGGTCATTTGTGACATTTAGTTTTGCTGTTTCAACTGAAATAAATTTAAGCCCCTGATCCACTGCAACTCTTTCGCTTGAACCAACATAGCAAACCGCCTTTCCGCTCTTGTCAAAGTTGATGTATTTCACGCCTTTACGATATCTTCCGCTGATTGGAATTTGAAGTGCGTTCAATCGTTTTGCATAGCCATTGTCGGTTATGATTGTGTAATTGTCATATAGGTTTTGTCCTGCAAACACAACACAATCTTTGTCTTCAAGATTTATTCCTTTAACTCCGCCAGAAACTCTTCCCTGAACAGGAACTTCACTCTTTTCAAAGTTTACAACATATCCATTTTTGGAGAACATAACAAAAGTTTTGCCCTTAACTTCATGTTGCACAGAAATTACTTTGTCGCCATCTGCAACCTTCATTGCTTGATAGAAGCTTTTGGCAATAACAAGGTCTGAAAGCGTGCTGCGTTTCACCATTCCGCTTTGCGTGAAGAACACAACTTCACCCTCGCCTTCTGCTTTAAGCACTGCAACAGGCGTTTCCATAAGGTCAATTTCCTTGTCAATGTTTTTAAGCGTCATGCCTTTTTCACGCCACTTGCATTCTGGAAGTTTGTCCACTTGCACTTTCACACAATTTCCCTTGTCTGTGAAAATAAGCACTGTGTCCGTTGCCTTAACCGGCAAAATTGAAGTGTGAACATCAAAAAGCGTGCTGTTGTCAGTGAGGTTTCTTTGTGATTTTGAATAGTTTTTCATGCTCACTTTTTTAACAGTTCTGCCCGCCGAAATTGCAATCAAATAATCCTTTGTGTCCTCAATTTCTTCAATCGTTGTGAGTTTAATTTCTTCGCTGTGAATTTCATGAGAACGTCTTGGAGTTGCAAACTTTTTCTTAATTTCCAAAATTTCTCTCTTAACAACTTCAAGTTGAAGTTTTTTAGAGCTTAAAATTGCCTCCAATTCCTTTATTCTTTCTTTTAAGGCAGCAAGTTCTTCTTCAAGTTTTGTAACTTCCAAATTCACAAGTCTTGCAAGACGCATATCCAAAATTGCCTGTGCCTGCTTATCTGAAAGTTTAAACTTGTCTCTAAGCCTTTGCTTTGCTTCCGAAACATTTGCTGATGTTTTAATGATTTTAATAACCGCATCAATGTTTTTAATTGCAATTAAAAGCCCCTCAACAATATGCGCCCTATCCTTTGCAACATCAAGGTCAAACTTTGTTCTCCTAACCACAACATCTCTTTGGAAGGCGGTGTAATAAGAAATGATTTCCATAAGAGAAAGTTGTTTTGGCTTTCCGCCAGCAATGGCAACCATATTGATTGCATAGGAAATTTGCATATTGGTTGATTGGAACAAAAATCCCAAAATTTTTTGAGCATTTGCCTCGCGTTTCAAGCGAATAACCGCTCTCATTCCGTTTCTGTCACTTTCATCGCGAATTTCACTTAAACAAGAAAGTTTGTCCTTGTTTTTGTCTTTAAGTTCGGCAATTTTCTGCAAAAGCAGTGCCTTATTCACCTGATATGGAAGTTCGGTGATAACCAAAGATTGTTTGTCGCCATTTTGTTCAATTCCAACTTTGGCACGAACGGTAATTTTTCCCTTTCCTGTTTCGTAGGCACTTCTAAGCCCGTCACCATAGATGAGTTCGCCGCCTGTTGGAAAGTCTGGCCCTTTTATGATTTTCATCATCTCGTCAAGAGTGATGTTTGGATTTTGAATGTATGCCACAACGCCATCAATCACCTCGCCCAAATTATGAGGAGGAATGTTTGTTGCAACGCCCACAGCAATTCCCGAAGTTCCGTTCACCAAAAGGTTGGGAAATCTGCCCGGAAGAACATCTGGCTCTTTCAAAGTGTCGTCAAAGTTAAGACCCCAACGAACAGTGTTTTTTTCTAAGTCACGCAAAAGTTCCATTGCAAGTGGCGTCATTCTTGCCTCAGTGTAACGCATAGCAGCGGCGCTGTCACCATCAATCGAGCCAAAGTTTCCATGCCCATCAACAAG
>CANRMV010000100.1 GCA_947631875.1 uncultured Clostridia bacterium | reverse complement strand
CTTGAAAGCACTTTTGTGAAAAACATAAAAGGTAAAACGGAGGGGAGAACATTAAAAGCCCAAGCGGATATGCCATCAAGTGAACATTGGATGTATTTTGCGGGAGAGAGGAGCATATTCACAAGAAAAAACAAAACCAAAACGGTTAATAACACTTTTGAAAAACTTGGGCTCAATTTTTTTGCGTGATTTTTCAAGCAAACTCCTCAAATCGTTTGACTTAAATTGTCAAATATTTTAAAATCTTATTGTATTTATATTTTGTAACTTGTCCAAAAATGAAAGAGGTTTTGTATGTTTGATATTGAAAATATTTTAAAGGAAGCCAAAAAGAAGCAAAAGACGATTGTTTTTCCAGAAGTCAGTTTTTCAGACAGAACAATGGAAGCGGTTAAATACTTACAAAAAAAACATATTGTCAAAGTTTTGCTTGTGGGCGATGCCAGCGCAATGATTTTAAGAGATAAGGCTTTTGAAAAATTTGATATTGTAAATCCAATCACATTCCCAGCAAGAGAAAAGTTGGTGAAAACTTTGTATGAAAAGAGAAAGGAAAAGGGATTAACTTTGCAGCAGGCTGACGAACTTGAAAAAGACCCATATTATTTTGCCACGCTTTTGGTGGAATGCGGCTATGCTGACGGAATGGTGTCAGGAGCAGAGTGCACAACGGCCACCAGCATTCGTCCAGCGCTCCAAATCATAAAAAGCAGAAACAAACAGCCTGTTTCTTCATGCTTTTTGATTTATGGAAAGAACAAGTTTTTGAAAAATAAGGCGCTTGTGCTTGCAGATTGCGGCATTATTCAAAATCCGGATGCGGACACACTTTCTTTGATTGCCACTCAAACTGTTGACAGTGCCAGAATGTTTGGAATAGAGCCAAAAGTTGCCTTTTTGTCATATTCAACAAAGGGCAGTGCAAAGGGCGAAGATGTTGAAAAAGTTGTTTCCGCTTGCGAAAAATTCAAGAAAAAGAACAAGGACGTGCTTTGTGACGGCGAAATGCAGTTTGATGCCGCTATGATTGAAAGTGTTTCAAAACATAAAAGCCCACAAAGCCCTCTTAAAGGCGAGGCCAATGTGCTTGTTTTCCCAGATTTGCAATCGGGCAACATTTGCTACAAGACAATGCAATATGTGGGCGGCTTAAACGCGTTGGGGCCAATTTTGCAAGGGTTGAAAAAGCCTGTCAATGACCTCTCGCGTGGGTGCTCGGTTTGGGACATTGTGGCTGTTAGTGCTATCACTGCTTTGCAGTGCGAAGATAAAGCATAAAAAAAAGGAGAAAAATATGAAAATTTTAGTTATCAATGCAGGAAGTTCTTCACTTAAATATCAGTTGTTGAACTCCAAAACAAAAGAGGTTATTGCAAAAGGAAATTGTGAAAAAATAGGCCTAGCAAAACCTGTTATAATTTACAAGCACAACGGACAAGAGCAAACTTTTCCTGGTGCAAAAAATCATGAAGAGGCAATTTCAAAAGTGCTTCAAATTTTGACGAACAAGGAATATGGTGTTTTGAAGAGCCTTGACGAAATTGAGGCTGTTGGGCATAGGGAAATCACGGGAGGTTGGATTTACAACAAAAGCGAACTTATCACTGACGACCTTTTGAAACAGTTGAAGAAATTTGACGAACTTGCTCCACTTCACAACCCTGCAAATGTGCTTGGAATGGTTGCGTGCAGAAAAGTTATGCCAAACACTCCACAAGTTGCAATTTTTGACACGGCCTTCCACCAAACCATGCCAGAAAAGGCATACACTTATGCCATTGATTATAAAGACAGCCAAAAATATCACATAAGGAAATATGGCTTTCATGGTTCATCTCACAGATTTGTGACTTTGGAAGCAGCAAAGGTGCTTGGCAAAAAAGTTAAGGATGTTAATCTTATCATTGCCCATCTTGGAAATGGCTCTTCTATCACCGCTGTGAAGGGCGGACAAAGTGTTGACACAACAATGGGACTCACACCACTTCAAGGGCTTGTTATGGGCACACGTAGTGGAGATATTGACCCAACTGTTGTTCAATTCCTTATGAAGAAAAAGAACATGACCATTGATGAGGTTATGGAATATTTGAACAAAAAGTGCGGACTTTTGGGCGTTTCTGGCGTTTCAAGTGACCAAAGAGAAGTTACTGCCGCAGCAAAAGATGGCAATGAAAGGGCAAAACTTGCACTTGATATGCTTGCTTACAGCGTTAGAAAGAACATTGGAAGTTATTTTGCAGTTTTAAATAAGGTTGATGCGGTTGTTTTAACAGGTGGAATTGGCGAAAACCGTGACGACACAAGAGAAGCAATTCTTTCAAACATGGAAGGGCTTGGAATTGTTCTTGACAAAAAGAAGAACAAAAACTTTAAACGCGGGCAAATTGAACTTATTTCTGCACCAGAGTCAAAGGTTAAAGTTTATGTTATCCCAACCAATGAAGAACTTATGATGGCTATGGACACAGAAGAAATTGTAAAAAAATTGAAAAAATCGAAATAAAACTTGACAAATAAAAATTTTTCGTGTAGAATAGAGCGTAGTTTGACTATTTGACACATAAAAGGAGAAGAAAAATGGCAGTTCCAAAGCATAAAACTTCAAAACAAAGAAGAAACACAAGAAATTCTGCAAATTTTAATGCCGCAGAAGTTACTCTTGTTGAGTGTCCTAAATGTCACGAACTTATGAAACCTCATACTGTTTGTAAGAATTGCGGAACTTATAAAAATAAAACTGTTGTTGAAGATAAGAAAAAAGCAAAGAAATAAAACTTAAACTCAACTTCATGTTGAGTTTTTTTATTGAAAAAATACTAGGAGTTTTTTATGCAGACTTTTACAAAAGATGATGTGAAGCCTAATTTTTGTGACGGCAAAGTGACTGTTCCAAGAGGTTTTTATAATATTGATGCAAACGCATTTGTTGGGTGTGGCGGAGTGCAGCAAATTTATTTTGCTGGGCCTGTTGATTTTGATTATAAAGCCTTTTCTGGCGGGCTTTTTAGGGACTGTGTGAATCTTAAAAAAGTGACTTTTAAAATTATGCCAACTTTCACACCTTTTCGTGCATTCGTTCATTGCCCAAGCCCTAAAATTGATTTATATCTTCCAGAAGAAAATATTGATGATGTTAAAAAAGAATATTCTTTATGTAAAGCTCTGAATGCAGATGCCTACAAAACTGAGATTTGTTTCCACAAAATTTTGGATTTGGGAAACTCCGGCAAAGTTTAAAGAAGGTTTAAAAAGAAAAACCTTCTTTTTTTTGTGTCATAAAATGGCATTTGGGATTAAATTTGTTTGACTTTTTATCCTTTTATTTGTTATAGTTATTTATATTATAATATAGGAGTGCCATATGAAAGTTGTCGTGGATGCCTTTGGTGGAGATAATGCACCTTTGGAAATTGTTGAGGGGGCAGTGCTCGCTGTTAAGGAAAATAAGGACGTAACAGTTGTTTTAACAGGCGATGCCACCAAAATTGAGCAAATTCTTGCTGGAAGAGGTGAACGAATTGAGGTTGTTGATGCAAAAGAAGTGATTTCAAATAATGAAGCACCAACACTTGCAATTCGTCAGAAAAAGGACAGTTCGCTTGTTCGTGCCTTTGACATGTTGAAAGAAAACGAAGATGTGGTTGGGCTTGTTTCGGCGGGCAGCACGGGAGCAGTGCTTACGGGTGCAATTCTCAAAATTGGCAGAATTAAAGGCATTTCAAGGCCAGCGCTTGCACCAATTCTTCCAACTGCAAAGGAGGACAAGTCCGTTATCATTTGTGACAGCGGCGCAAATGTGGATTGCAAGCCGGAAAACCTTCTTCATTTTGCAATTATGGCATCGGCATATTCGTCAATTATGTTTGGAATTGAAAGTCCAAAAGTGGCGCTTTTGAACAATGGCGCTGAGGAGCATAAGGGCAATGAACTCACAAAGGCAACCTATCCTCTTATGAAAACTCTTCCAATCAATTTTGTTGGAAATTGTGAGGCAAGAGAGGTTATGTTTGGTGATGTTGATGTTATTGTGGCAGACGGCTTTGCAGGCAATGTTCTTTTAAAATCGGTTGAAGGCGTTGCAAAAGGAATGTCGCAAATGATTAACAAAGAGGCAAAGAAAAACATCTTTTCAATGCTGGGCGCACTTATGATGGGCAAATTTAAAGGGTTGAAAGCAAAGATGGATGCCAACAAATACGGCGGAGCACCATTTTTGGGATGTAAAAAACTTGTGCTCAAAACTCACGGAAATGCAAACAGAGGAGTGATTTGCAACACCATCTTGCAGGTTGTTAAATTGCACGAGAACAAACTCAACGAAAAG
>CANRMV010000099.1 GCA_947631875.1 uncultured Clostridia bacterium | reverse complement strand
TTCCAATTTTGTCTTGCGTAGGGCTTTGCCCGGCATACAAAATTGGAAATTCACTCATACCGCAGCAAAATGCACAGTGTGATTTTGCAAGGTGCAAAAAGGGGTCTGCGGGGAAAACGAATTTTAGCGGTTAAAAAACACAGCAACTTGCTGTGTTTTTGTATCCGCGTCAAAAATTCTAGTTGTCCCCGCACTTAAAAGCCCAAACTTATCAGCAGTGCTCTGTTTATTTCCTTCATTTTTTTATCGTCAATGGTGGTTATTCTTTCTTTCAAGCGCCTTTTGTCAAGCGTTCTTATTTGTTCCAAAAGCACCACAGAATTTTTAGGTAAATTATATTCTTGTGAGGATAGTTCAATATGTGTTGGCAATTTTGCCTTAGAAAGTTGGCTTGTTATGGCAGAAACAATAACTGTTGGCGAATACTTGTTGCCAACATCGTTTTGAATAATAAGCACAGGACGCGTTCCGCCTTGCTCACTCCCAACAACGGGGCTGAGGTCGGCAAAATATATTTCTCCTCTTTTAACTATCGTCTCCATCAAACCTACCAATCAAATTTTGAGCGTCATAAAGGTCGGCAAGTTCCAACAAAAAAAATTCTTGATAAACTTGCTTCATTTCCTCTGCGGAATTGGCATAAGCCTCTTCCATTCTCAGTCTATGATCAACGCTCTCAAATGTTGTGAGTAAAACATATTCTTCAAGGCTGCCAAAAGCCTCTTCTATTTGTTTAACTCGCCACAAAATTTCGTCATAGATCATTGAAATTTTCTCCTGTTTATCAAGATTTTATACTATTTTGCACTAAGTATAAAATTTTATGCTTTGGCGTTTAACAGATTTTATTCACAAAGGCAAACAGCCCCAACCACACTTTCTTGATGCGAAATTGAAACCTCAATTTTGTGATAGCCCTTCTCTTCAAAAATGGCTTGCGCGCTGCCGTGCAAAACGATATAGGGCAAACCGCTTTCCTTGTGACAAAGTTCGATTTCTTTAAAAGAAATGTCTTGCGCAAAAATTCCAAGCGACTTAAAAACCGCCTCTTTCACCGCCCAAAGAGCAGCCACCCTCATTTTAAAATCACACTTAAACTTTTGTATGTAACTTATCTCGCTTTCAAGTGCAATTTTTTGGAGCAGTTTTTCTGCATCTTTAACTTTTTCCACTTCTTGCAAATCAAACCCAATCATTTTCATCTCCTGTAAAAATTTTGTTTGTGACTTTTTGTGCCACACTATAATCATACCCTTTGTAAATTAGATGCGCAAGGCATTTTTGTTTGTTTTTTAAATCTTTTTGACGATTTTTTGCGAATTTTTCAGCCAAAATTGTTGCTTTTTCAATTTCGTCATCTTCCTCAACCCCAGAGAGCAAGTTGTCAATTATTTCCTGACTAACTCCCTTTTGCTTCAACTTGTTTGCAATGGCACGCTTTCCATTTCGCGAGGAAAGCGCTTCAAAATAGTTCTTAGCAAACTTCTCGTCATCAATAAAGCCATATTCATGAAGTTTTGCTACGCATTTTTTTATCGTCTTTTCATCAAAGCCCTTTTTCTTTAAATAATCTTTTAATCCCTTCTCGCTGACAACATATCTTTCAAGATAACTCACCGCAATGTCAAAAGAAACTTTTTCGTCATTTTCTTGCTTAATTTTTGAAAACTGCAACTCGTCAAAAACTGAATTGGTTTTTATTTTATATTTCACCAAAATTTCGTCCAAAAAAGTTCCAGCCCACTTTTCATCAGCATAGATTTGATAATAGTTTTTGTTTCCAACTTTTTTTATTTTTGTAATTGTCATATTCACCTCAAAAGTTCGCTTGTCACTTTGGTGTAAGCCCTGACAAGCCCACCAGCGCCCAATTTTATTCCGCCAAAATATCTCACCACAAACACGCACGCATTTTTAACCCCTTTCTTTTGCATAACCGACAAAATTGGCCTGCCCGCCGTTCCACTTGGCTCGCCGTCATCCACCGCCTTTTCGGCAAATGGGCTGGAAAGAGTGTAGGCATAGCAAATATGTGTGCATTTTTTATGCTCACTTTTAAGCATATCCAAAGCATTTTGAATTTCATTCAGATTTTCGCAAAACAAAAGAAATCCCAAAAAGCGAGATTTCTTTTCAATATATTCAGTTTGCTTTTCAAAACTAATCATCAATCTTCCAATCCACACAAATAGTCAGTTGACACCCTAAAATATTTGGCAATTTCCACTAAATAAATTATATTTGGCACTCGTTCGCAACGCTCCCACCTGCTGATTGCCACATCACTTACACCAATCTTTTCCCCTAACTTCTTAGTTGTTAAGCCTTCTTCAAGTCTAAGTTCTTTTAATCTTTCAGCAAAAATTTTCATACAAATACCTCTTATATGAAAATTATAGACCAAATGGTTGTAAATTGCTTGACAGCGACCAAATGGTTGTTTTATAATACTTACAACCAAACGGTCTCAAAAGGAGTATATCACATGAATGAACAAAATTCCAACTTAAAATTGGTAAATTCTGAATATCTTTTATCTTATATAAAAGAAAACAACCTCACAAAAAAGGAGTTCGCCTCTCGCTGCGGCATAAAAGTGCAAAACTTAAACACCGTGCTTAAAGGCGGACCCCGTTGCAAAATAACATATTTGATTGCGATTGCGGACTATCTGCAAGTCAGCCTTCACAAAATTATAAACACAAATTTTGCAAAGGACAAAATTTAGTCCACAACTTCTATTTTTGTTTTGCCGCCCATGTATGGTTGCAAAACTTTTGGTATTGTCACGCTGCCATCTTTTTGCAAGTGGTTTTCAAGAAAGGCGATAAGCATTCTTGGTGGAGCAACAACTGTGTTATTCAAAGTGTGAGCATAAACGTTTTCGCCCTTTTCATTCTTGTATTTGATGTTCAACCTGCGTGCTTGCGCATCGGTTAAATTGGAGCAAGAGCAAACCTCAAAATACTTTTTCTGTCTTGGGCTCCAAGCCTCAATATCACAACTGCGATATTTAAGGTCGGCAAGGTCGCCACTGCAACAAATAAGTTGTCTAACAGGAATTTCCATGCTAACAAAAAGTTCAACCGAAAAATTCCACATTTTTTCATACCATTTTTCCGAATCCTCTGGCTTGCAAATCACAATCATTTCTTGCTTTTCAAATTGGTGAATACGATAAACGCCGCGCTCTTCAATTCCGTGCGCGCCCTTTTCCTTTCTGAAACATGGACTGTAACTTGTAAGCGTGAGTGGAAGTTTGTTGCCGTCAATTATCTGCCCCATAAAACGTCCAATCATTGAGTGCTCGCTTGTGCCGATGAGATAGAGGTCCTCGCCTTCAATTTTATACATCATGTTGTCCATTTCGTCAAAACTCATCACGCCAGAAACAACATCGCCCCTAATCATAAATGGTGGAATAACATATGTGAAGCCTTTATTAATCATAAAGTCACGTGCATAGGCAAGAATGGCACTGTGAAGCCTTGCCACGTCACCCAAAAGATAGTAAAAACCCTGCCCACTTGTTCTTCGAGAAGAATCAATGTCAATTCCGCCCAACTTTTCCATAATTTCAGTGTGATAAGGAATTTCAAAATCTGGAACTTTTGGCTCTAAAAACCTTTTTCCTTCAACATTTTTGGTGTCATTTTCGCCAAGAGGAACATCATCTGCAATTATATTTGGAATTGTCATCATGTCCTTTTTAATTTGGGCATTGAGTTTTTCTTCTTCCGCCTCAATTTCGGCAATTCTTTCATTGTTCTTTCTAACTTGCTCCTTAACTTTGTTGGCTTCTTCAAGTTTCTTCTCTTTCATCAAGCCGCCAATTTGAGTTGAAAGCACATTTCGGCTTTGGCGAAGATTGTCGCCCTCCGCTTTCAAAGCCCTAACTTTTTTGTCCAACTCTTCAACCTCATCCACAAGAGGAAGTTTTTTGTCTTGAAATTTCTTTTTGATGTTTTCTTTAACTAAATTTTTGTTTGTCCTAATCAAGTTTATATCAATCATATTTTCATATCTCCAAGCATTATTAAACAACAAAAACCACAAAAAAGTCAAATAAATCCCAATCTTTTTCACAAAACAATAATGGCATCTCTGCCCGCCCAAGATTCTTCGGCTTCGCTCAGAATGACAACGTTGTGTTTTTATTGTTTTTATGCTGTCATCCTGAGCAAAGCGAAGGATCTCAACCAATTTTCTCAAACGCCCTCTTCGCAAGAAAGTCGCCCGCAGAGCCGCACTTTCACACTCTCAAATCCCGCTATAAAATTTTTGATGAGAAAGGGCTTTGCCTGCTCTCAAAAATTTTATGGCACTTCTACCGATGAAAAATGTCCAGCGGAATTTTTCA
>CANRMV010000098.1 GCA_947631875.1 uncultured Clostridia bacterium | reverse complement strand
GCATTTTTTGTGCTTGGCGCATAAGTGCTTGCATATTTCCGCCGCCAAAACCGCCACCAAAATTATATCCCATTTTTATTTTTTCTCCCTTTAAAAATTTTTTAAAATTATTAAAAAAATCAATTTTTATTGTTTTTTTGGTATTTTTTTAATATTTTTTTGTTTTTTCTATTATTTTTTATTCTTCAATATCAACCTTTCTTCCAAAAAAGTTTTCAAGTTTTTTTATGTCCTTTGCAATTTTTTGTTCGGTGCTTTCAAACTTAACAATCTCAAATTTTAGTTCCAGCCCTTGCCAACGAATGGCAGTTTCAATGTCCTTTCTTCCGTTTTCCAAAACATCAATCAAGAAATCGTCAGAAGTTCTAATCACCAATTTGTCGCCTTCAATAATCGCATTTGTGATGTCACCACAAGCCACATGAAGCGCAACTTTTTTGTGCTCTTTTAAATACAGTACAATCTTTCCCCAAACATTGTTTGCAGAAAGTTTGGTTAAATCTTTCTCAATTTTCAGTTTTTTTTTGCGTCAAAACCAAGCATCGCCGAAAGGCAAGTTGTTTCCAAAAGCAATCTAACCGAAAGGGTGTATCTAAGTTCGCTCTCTGCGCCAGAGAAAACTTGCATATATCTTATCAAATCTTTTTCAACAAATTTTTCTGCTTGGGCTTTATAGAGTTCCATTATCTCACTTGGAAGATTTAAAATCTCTTCGCTGTTTTTGCAAGATTTACAAACAAGCAAATTTCTTGAATGTCTTGAAAGGTCTTTTGCAAACACGGCCAAATTTTTGCCTTCTTTTTCAATTTGGTCAATAAGCGAAAGCACTCCGCCAACATCCTTTTCAAGCAATTTGTCAAAAAAGTTTAAAATAAGTTCATGGTCGGTTGTCCCCAACACGCTGAGAGTTTTTTCTTTGGTTATATCATTTTGACAAAATGCCGCAATGCTGTCGGCTATTGAAAGGGTGTCTCGCACGCTCCCTTCGCCTGCGCTTGCAATGATTTTCAAACTCTCTTCATCATATTTTATTCCCTCTTTATCAAAAATTTTTGCCAAATGTTTTGTTAAGAGGTCAACAGAAACAAGCCTGAAATCAAATCTAACACATCTTGAAAGAATTGTTTGTGGAAGTTTGTGAACTTCGGTGGTTGCCAAAATGAAAATCACATATGGAGGTGGCTCTTCCAAAGTTTTTAGCAGTGCGTTGAAGGCGCTGTCAGAAAGCATGTGAACTTCGTCCACTATGTAAACTTTGTATTTTGCGCCAACAGGCATAAATTTCACTTTTTCTCTTATCTGCCTAATGTCATCAACTTTGTTGTTTGAAGCAGCATCAATTTCAATTATGTTGATGTCATTTTCTTGTTCCAATCTTTTGCAGTTTTCGCACTCGCCACAAGCAGAGCCCCTAACCGGCGTTAGGCAATTCACAGATTTTGCAAAGATTTTGGCAACACTTGTTTTGCCCGTTCCTCTTGTTCCCGTGAAAAGATATGCGTGCCCAATTTGCCCGCTTATAATTTGATTTTGCAGCGTTTTTGTGATGTGGTCTTGTCCAATAACATCATCAAAACGCTTTGGCCTGTATTTTCTGTAAAGTGCAATATGTTCCATTCACGCTCCTAGTAAGTTTCTCTTGCAATCATTGCAAAATTGTCAACGTCAAGGCACGCCCCACCAATAATTGCGCCATCAACATTTTCATTTCCCAAAATCTTTTTGTAATTGTTCAAATTCACGCTTCCGCCATAGAGGATTGTTATATTTTTGCTTGCCTTTTGGGAATATTGTGCCTCGATTTCTTTTCGAATGATTTCAATCATCTTGTTTATATCTCTTGCGGTGATTGCCTTTGTTTTTTCGGTGCGGTTTGTGCTTATTGCCCAAATTGGCTCGTAAGCAATCACAACGCTTTCAAGTTCATTTTCATAGATGCCTTTAAGGTCATCATCAATCTGTTTTCTAACAAAAGCAGCCTCTTGCTTTTCCATTCTTGTTTGTAAACTTTCGCCCACGCAAAGCACAACTTTAAGTCCGTTTGCCAAAGCGGTTTTAATTTTTCTGTTTATAAGTTTGTCTGTTTCCTTAAACTTATTTCGTCTATCCGAATGCCCGATAATAACATAGTTTGCGCCTGCATCTTTCACCATCTTGGCGGAAATTTCGCCTGTGTATGCCCCACTTTCAGCGTCCGCAATGTTCTGTGCTCCAACAAACACTTTGCTGCCAGAAAGGAACTCTTTGGCTGTGGTTAGATGTGTGTAAGGAGGGCACACCACAACAGTGTTTTTTGTTCCTTTTGTTTTGGTTGCAAGCGACATTGCATAACTTTTAAATTCGCTCACTGTGGAATTCATCTTAAAGTTTCCAATGATGATTTTTTTCATATCTCCTCCTCTATTTCAAAATCATTAAAGCGTGTCAATAACCTCAATCGCTGGCAAAACTTTTCCTTCCATAAGTTTTAAACTTGCCCCGCCGCCAGTGGAAAGGTGGTCTATTTTGTCACCAACTCCGCATTCGTTTATTGCACTGACACTGTCACCGCCGCCAACAATGGAATATGCACCACTTTTTGCAACCGCTTTTGCAATTTTCATTGTGCCTTTTTTGAAGCGATCGTCCTCATATTTGCCCAAAGGCCCGTTCCAAACAATTTGGCTGGCTTTTTTGATTTCTTGGCTGAACAGCCTAATAGTATCATTGCCAATATCAAGGGCAGTCATTCCATTTTGTATGTTGTCAGTTTTAATAACTTTGTCAGTTTCTGTGAGGCAAACATGGTCGATTGGCAGCAAAATTTTTATGCCCTTATTTTGAGCATCAAATAAAATCTTTTTTGCGTTTTCAATTTGGTCAGCAGACATAATGCTGTCACCAATGTTTTTCCCCATTGCTTTGAGGAAAGTGTAAGCCATTCCGCCGCCAATGATGATTGTGTCGGCTTTATCCATAACATTGTTTATTAAATTCAATTTGTCGGCAACTTTCGCTCCGCCAAAAATGGCAACAAATGGATGTGCTGGTTTTTCAAAAGCCTTGTTGAACACTTGAATTTCTTTTTCAACCAAAAATCCTATTGCATTTGGAAGTTTCAACGCAATTCCATAATTGGATGCATGTTTTCTGTGTGCAACGCCAAAAGCATCATCAACATAAAAATCAGCAAGGGATGCAAGTTCTTTAACAAACGCAGGGTCATTTTTTTCTTCTCCCGGATGGAAACGCAGATTTTCAAGCACCAAAATTTCGCCATTTCTCATGTTTTTAATGGCAGTTTTCACTTCATCTCCAATCGTTTTATTGCAAAATTTCACCTTATTTGGAAAATATTTCATAAGCACAACGGCCACAGGAAACAGCGACAAAAATTTGTCATACCCCTTTGGTCTGCCAAGATGCGAGCAAACAATGATTTTTGCGCCTTGATTTTGCAGATATTCAATGGTTGGAATGGCGGCAACAATTCTTGTGTCATCCAAAATATCTCCCCAGTTATCAAGTGGCACATTGAAGTCGCAGCGAAGGAGAATTCTTTCGCCTCTAATATTTTTTAAATCTCTAATCGTCCTTTTCATAAACCCACCTGCCTATTCTCTATTAGTTTACAACATTTCAATTTATAAAGCAAATTTTTTAAACAAAAAACCTCTTTAATATTGCAAGGCTTTCATCCACATCATCACACATCGCAAGTTTTTGCCTCACACTGCTTGCAAGCGGCAAATCTTTGGCATACCACAAAAGGTGTTTTCTAATATAAAGTTTAAGCCAATTTTCATCAAAATGTTCTCTAAGAATTGAAACATGTTGCAAAATGGCATCAAAATGGGTCATTTTTTCTGGCAAACCTTTAAGCGTGCTGAAAATCCAAGTTCTGCCAAGCGCCCCTCTGCCAATCATAGCGCCGTCAACGCCCGTTTTCTTCATTTCCAACAGGCTTTTTTCATCCACAACATCGCCATTTCCAATCACAGGAATTGAAAGTTTTGCTTTTAGTGTGGCAATCGCCTCATAATCCGCCTTTCCGCTGTAACCCTGCCCAACCGTTCTGGCATGAAAGGTGACAAAGTCTGCACCCGATTCCTCGCACATCCTGCCAAACTCCAAGAAATTTTCTTTTTTGTTGCCTTTTCGAAATTTCACAGACACAGGCTTATTTGTGGAACTTTTCACGCTGCTGATAATCTTGCTTGCAAGAGAGAGATTGTCCATAAGCGCCCCGCCCTCACCATTTTTTATTATTTTTGGTGCAGGACAGCCCATGTTTATGTCAAAACTATCAAACCTTGCAAACAATTCACTGCCCACCGCTTTGCGAAAATATTCTTCTTCATGCCCAAAAATTTGTGCGATTTTAAATTTTTCTTGATTGGTTGTTAAAGTCATATATTCAGTTTTTTG